>JAXIPK010000070.1:0-4012 GCA_045402975.1 Acidobacteriota bacterium | reverse complement strand
CAGAAAGTTCCGCCGTCAGCGGCAACTCCTTTTGTTCCAACGCGGTAGAGCCGGCCGCCGCCAGCCGCTCGAGGATCTCGCTGCGCACCGGTGTGGGCAGTTCTTCAATGACATCCTCCCAGGTTTCGACCAGTTTGGCGCCCTGCTTGATGAGCGTGTTGGGCGCGTGGCTCTTCTGATTGGTGATGTTGCCGGGGATGCCGTAGACCTGGCGGTTGTATTCCATCGCCAGCCGCCCGGTGATGAGCGAGCCGGAGTAGCGCGAGCCTTCCACCACCACCACGCCCCACGAGAGGCCGGCAATGATGCGGTTGCGGATGGGGAAATTCTGCGGCGCGGGAAAAGTGCCGATGGGAAACTCGGTGATGACGCAGCCGTTCGTTTCCATCTGCGCGCGCAGCTTCTTGTTCTCCTTGGGGTAGTCCACTTCGATACCGCAGCCGAGCACGGCGACCGTCTTGCCGCCCGCGGGTTTGAGCGCGCCGCGATGCGCGGCGGAATCGATGCCGCGGGCGAGACCGCTGACGATGGTCAGCCCGCGCGCCGACAATTCCTCCGAAAGACGCTCGGTGACCTGCATGCCATACGGCGAGGGCGCGCGTGCGCCCACCATCGCCACGCAGTGGGTCGAGAGCGTGGCCACATCGCCGCGACAATAGAGCAGCACCGGCGGATCGTAGATTTCTTTGAGCAGTGCCGGATAGTCCGGCTCGTCCCACGCCAGCAGCCGGCAGCCGAGCTGGCGGATTTTTTCGAGCTCCTGCTCGGCGGCCTTGAGCGGTGCTCCCGAGTGCAACGACTGCGCCACCGGCGCCGGCAGCCCGCAGGCTTCGAGCTCGGTGAGCGACGCCGCAAACACCCGTTCCGGAGCGCCGAAGCGCTTGAGGAGCTCAGCGGCCAGACGTGCGCCCACACCGGGCGTGAGCGTCACCGCCAGCCAGTAGTGGTAGCGTTCGAGTGGCTGTGTCATCGCGCACAATCGAAAATCAAGCGAAACTAGCGGTCGGCGTGTCTCTTTGTCAAGTCGAATGCGGCAGGGGATGAACCCGTGCCCTACCCAAACAGCGTGAGCCAATGCTAGAGTGCAGAGTTTCGCCGCGTCCAGTTGCGCCCTCTGTGCGTATTCACAACTGATGAAACCGAGACAACCAGGAAGGCCGAAACCGTTCAAACGGGCCCAACGCCCGGCTCAGCCGTCGCGCCCCTCAAGAGTCGAGGCAGTGGCGCCGCTGCGGGTGTCGGTGGTCAAGTATCTGAACACGGCGCCGCTGGTGTGGGGGCTGGAGCACGGCGCAGCCAAAGCCCGCTACCAACTGAGCTACACTGTGCCGGCGGAATGCGCCGAGGCGTTGCGGAGCGGCGCCGCCGATGTCGGCATCATTCCTTCCATCGAGTACCAGACGATTCCGGGGCTGAAGATCGTCCCGCACATCGCCATCGCCAGCGAGCGCAAAGTCGAGAGCGTGCTGCTGGTCAGCCGCGGGCCGGCGCGGCGCGCCAAGCGTGTGGCGCTCGATGCGAGCTCGCGCACTTCGGCGGCGCTGGTGAAGATTCTCTTCGCGCTGCTCTGGAAGCGTGAGCCGGAGTACGTCGAGGCGGCGCCCGACCTCAAGGCGATGATGAGCAGCGCCGATGCGGCGCTGCTCATCGGCGACCCGGCGTTGCAGTTCACGCTCCATTCCCCCGCGGCAGGGGCCCCCGAGCCCGGAGAAAAAGCCTGGCACGTGTACGATCTGGCGGAGGAGTGGGCAAGGCTGACCAACCTGCCGTTTGTGTTTGCCTTCTGGGTGGTGCGCGCGGACGCCGCTCGCGCGGCCGGGCCGCGTCTGGTGAGCGACTTCCTCCAGTCGCGCGACCAGGGGCTCGAACACATCACCGAGATTGCGCATGAGGCGGCGGCGCGGCTCAAGCTGCCCGGCGGCCTGCTGGAGCGCTACCTGCGCTCCAGCATCCAGTACCGGCTGGACGCTCCGCATCGGGCGGGATTAGAATCGTTCTATCTCCGCGCGCATGAGCTGGGCTTGATCGAAAAAGCGCGGCCGCTGGAGTTCATCTAGTGCGACTGGCAAGAGAGGAAGCGCTGGAGCTGTTCCGCTCCGACGACCTCATCGGCGTCGGGCAGGCCGCCGACCAGGTGCGCCGCGCCAAGCACCCCGAGAACGTCGTCACCTACCAGATCGACCGCAACATCAACTACACCAACTTCTGCACCGAGTACTGCTCCTTCTGCGCCTTCTATCGCCCGCCGGGCAGCTCCGAGGGCTACGTGCTCAGCCTCGACACCATCTCGCAGAAGATCGACGAGATGGTGGCGCTGGGCGGCACGGGCGTGCTCTTCCAAGGCGGGCTGCATCCGGAGTTCAAGATTGACTGGTACGAGGACCTGCTGCGCGGCATCAAGCAGCGCTACCCGCGCGTGCACTTGCACTGCTTCTCCGCCCCGGAGATTATCAACATCGCCGAGCTGAGCGGGCTGACGCTGCGCGACACCATCGCGCGGCTGCGCGACGCCGGCATGGACTCTATTCCCGGCGCGGGCGCGGAAATCCTCGACGACGAAGTGCGGCGGCGCATCTCGCGCCTCAAGTGCACGTCCGGCGAGTGGGTCGAAGTGCACCGCACCGCGCACCAGCTCGGCCTGCGCTCCACGGCGACGATGATGTTCGGCTGCGGAGAAACCCACGAGCATCGCGTCAACCACCTCGAGACCGTGCGGCGGCTCCAGGAGGAGACTGGCGGATTCACGGCGTTCATCCCCTGGATGTTTCAGCCGGAGAATACTTCGCTGGGGCGGAAGATCCCCGAGTCACCGACGGCGGTCGAGTACCTGAAGACGCTGGCCATTTCGCGGCTCTACTTCGACAACATCGACAACGTGCAGGCGAGTTGGCTCACGCCCGGCATCAAAGTTTGCCAGGTGGCGCTGCGCTTCGGCGCCAACGACGTGGGGAGCATCCTGATTGAAGAAAACGTGGTCTCGGCCGCCGGATGCCACAACCGCACCAGCGAGCAGGAGCTGCGCCGGATTATCTGCGACGCCGGCTTCATCCCCGCCCAACGCGACCACCTGTATCGGTCGTTCCTGCTGCGCTACAACTAGCGCCGGCGGGAGACAAGCTCCCGCCCTACACAAACAATCACTTCGTGGTTGAGCGGCGAACGCGCAATTCGACCGCGGTGCCGTCGGGGAGGTCGAGGGGTTCGAGGGGCTTGAGAACGCCGTCCTGGTAGACGGCGCGGAGCTTCCGTGTCCCGGTGGCGGGTGCCACCGGGCTCGGTGGTTTGGCAGAAGCCTGACGGCGGGTTGCTGACCGTCCGTCGAGTGCGGCGTTGGCGAGTTTGTCGGCGGCGCGAGTTTGGCGGCGGGGGACGGCCTCGATGGCGAAGAAAGCGAAGCCGGAGATGAGCTGGTGCGCCTGCTGGTGCAGCAGCCTGAGGTCGGCGTTCTTGACCTTGAAGCGACCGCGGACTTGGTTGGCGAGCAACTCGGAGTCGGTGCGCACTCTGAGGGCGCGCCACCCTTGCTCGCTGGCATACTTCAGTGCCGCGAGCAGCGCCCTGTATTCCGCAACGTTGTTGGTGGCCTTTCCCAGCCGGCCGTTAAGCTGCGCCAGAACCTTCCCCTTCGCATCTTCAAACACGATGCCATAGGAAGCCGGGCCGGGGTTGCCACGCGCCGCGCCGTCAATCGTCGCGACCACACAGTTGGATGGCGTGGCGGCGTGGAGCTCGCCGAACAAGGACTCGGCCGGTCGGTGGCGGCGTGGCACGACGGGAGCTAGCTGCTCGCCGAGACCGGCTGCGGCACGCCGCTCGGCGGGGCCGGTGCGTAGTAGAGGATGCGGTGGCAGGACTCGCAGTAGTGAATCTGTTGGTTGAGCCGCACTTCAGCAAAAGTCTGCGGGCGGATGTGGATGAGGCAGACCTGGCAGATTTCGTCACGCGCTTCGGCCAGCGCGATGCCGCCATGGGCGCGGGCGATGCGGTCGTAGGTGTCGAGCGTGTCCTCGAC
>JAXIPK010000242.1:0-1798 GCA_045402975.1 Acidobacteriota bacterium | reverse complement strand
GACGCGAGCAGAAGCCGTGGCGCGGCTGCGGCGCGCGCTCGACGAGTACATCGTCGGCGGCATCCAGACCAACCTGCCGTTCTTTCGTCGGCTGGTGGCGAGGCCGGAGTTTGCGGCCGGGGAATTGGACACCGAGCTCATCGATCGGCTGCTGCGAGAGCGCGCCTCAGAGCCGGAAGAGTCGCGGGCGCTGCCGGCGGCGACAGCCACGGCGGCTGCAGTGGCCGTGGCGCTGGAAGAAGCAGCGACCTCTCACAATGGCGCCCGTCCTTCTGCGCCGGCCTCGCGCTGGAAGCTGGCGGCGAGGCAGGAAAGCCTGCGGGCTGAGCTGGGCAAGCGCCGATGAAGCTCGAAGTCACTGTGGCCGGCCGGCCGGTTGTGGTTGAGCTCGAACGGGCAGGGAACGACTGGCAATGCCGGGTTGATGGGGAGGCAAAAGCGGTTGATGTCGTAGAGGTAGCGCCGGGATTGCTGTCGGTGCTGCTTGATGGCCGGTCGTTTACGGTGCGGGTCGAGCGCCACCGAGGAGCCTGGCGCGTCCACACGCGCGGTGCGGACTCGATCGCCACGGTGGAAGATCCTCGGCGCTGGTCGGGGCGCTCGCGCGGCGGAGGCGCCGGGCTCGCCGGACGGCAGGAAGTGACGGCGCCGATGTCCGGCAAGATCGTGCGCGTGCTGGTGCAGGAAAGCCAGGAAGTGGAAGCGGGGCAGGGTGTGGCAGTGGTGGAGGCGATGAAGATGCAGAACGAGATTCCTTCTCCCAAGAAAGGCGCGGTGGAGCAGGTGCGGGTGAAAGAGGGCGACAGGGTCGAACACGGCGCGGTGCTGGTTGTGATAGCGTAGGACAATTCGGAGGAGACGAGGTAATGCCGGAACAACGGTTGGTGGATGTGCACGAGTTGGCGAAGGGCTTGAACGCTCTGAGCAGCTTCCATCCCAAGGAAATCTACGCTTACGTCAAGGCGCATCCGGTCGCGCCGGAATCGTTGCGCCCCTATCTGCTGTTCACCCAGGCCAGCTACACACGCAACCTGATTTTCAAGAGCGACCTGTTCGAGCTGATGGCCATCTGCTGGGAAGTCGGGCAGGCGAGCCGCATCCACAACCATCGCGACCAGCAGTGCTGGATGATGGTGCCGATCGGCAAGCTGAAGAACCAGAACTACCGCGTGGTGGAGCGCGACCCCAAGACGATGAGCTGCCGGCTGGCGCCGAGCCGCGGGTTCCTCATCACGCCCACCGAGCCCTGCGAAGTCGACCAGCAGGAGCCGGTCCACCAGGTGCTCAATCTGGCGGAGTGGAACGAGCGCGCCGTCAGCCTGCACATCTATTCGCGGCCGTTCAACAGCTGCGAGGTCTATTCGCTGGAGAAGGGAAGCTACTGCGACGTCCCGCTGCACTACACCAGCGAGTACGGCAAGCAGGTGGAAGGCGAGCCGGGCACGCGTCCCGAGTAGCGCCTACGGCGCGACGCGGTTGGCTTCCAGGATCTGCCGGGCCAGGTGATTCACGACGTGTGCCTGGTTGCGCGCCCGCTCGGCGAACGCCGCTTCGAGCAACTGTCGCTTCTGCCGCCGCAGCCGTTCCGCCACCGCCTGCTGCACCTGCGGGTCGGAGAGTTCACGTTGGCCTGCTGGCTGGCGCTCGAGTAGCTTGACGATGTAGTAGCCCTTCTCGGTGCGAATCGGGCCCACCAGTTGGCTCGGCTCCATCGCCATCACCGCGGCCCGCAACGGCGCCGGCGTGTTGAGGAGCGCTGATTCCGGGAAGAATCCCATCTCGCCGCCCTGCAGCGCTG
>JAXIPK010000244.1:0-2726 GCA_045402975.1 Acidobacteriota bacterium | reverse complement strand
CCGCATCGTGCGCGCGGGCTCGGGCGAAGTGGAAGCCATCATCGAGCAGAACGCGCTGGGGCCCGAGCATCGGCGTCTGCGCGAGATCAACTCCGGAATGTACTGCTTCGAGCGCGGGCCGCTGGCCGGCGTGCTCGGCCGTTTGGGCCGCCGCAACATCCACCGCGAATACTATCTGACCGACGCCATCGCCTTGCTGCGCGCGAGCGGCGTCCGCGTCTCGGCGCACGTCGCGCCCAACGCGGAGGAAGTCCTCGGCGTCAACACACCCGCGGAGCTGGCCCACGCCGACGCGGTGCTGCACCGGCGCAAGGCGGTGGCGCTGATGGCCGCCGGCGCAACTCTCTATCGGCCGGAGACGATGGTGATTGACCCCGACGTCACCCTCGGCCGCGACACCATCGTCGAGCGCGGCGTGGAGCTGCGCGGCGCCACACGCATTGGCGCCCGCTGCCGCATCGGGCCGTTCTGCATACTGCGCAACGCCGTTCTGGCCGATGACGTCACCGTGCGCCCGCACAGCCTGGTGGTCGACAGCCGCCTTGGCTCGCATGTGGTCGTGGGGCCGTTCGCGCACCTGCGCGACGGCGCCGTCATCCGCAAGGGCGCGCGCATCGGCAACTACGTTGAAGTGAAGAAATCCGTCGTCGGCGAGCGCACCAAGGCCCAGCACCTCACCTATCTCGGCGACGCCACCATCGGCCGCGACACCAACATCGGCGCCGGCACCATCACCTGCAACTACGACGGCGTCAACAAGAACCCAACCTCCGTCGGCAACAATGTTTTCGTCGGCAGCGGCACCGAGCTGGTGGCGCCAGTGCGCGTGGGTGGAGGTGCCTACATCGCCGCCGGCTCCACGGTCACGGAGAACGTTCCCGGCGATGCGCTCGCTATTGCTCGCAGCCGCCAGGTGAACAAGCCGGGATGGTCGCGCACTCGTCGACAAAAGCTTGCTGCCGCCAAGGCCCGCAAGGAAGAGCCCGCCGTCGCCGTGCACGTCGCCAACGCCGCCCCGGCCAAGCCGAAGCGCCGCGCCCGCAAGCCGCGCCGCCGCACGCGCCGCCGTTCCCGCCGGCGCTAAAGCGGTCAGGATTCTTCTCGTTCCCCTTCTCTGCGTTCTCTGCGGTGAATCCTTTCTTCTCCTTGCCTCTTTGTGTACGATGCTCTCGTGACCAAGACAACCAAGCTCGCCATCATCGCCGCCTTCTTGCTTTTCCTGTTCTTCATGGTCATCTCTACCCTCTCGCTCGGCGAGGTAAAAGTTGAGGTCTGCATGGAGTTCAACGGCCGAACCGAGTGCCGCACCGCCGCCGCTCCCACCCAGGAGGAAGCTACCCGCACCGCGGTCGACAACGCCTGCGGCCTGCTCGCCTCCGGCCGCGACCAGAACATCACCTGCTCCAATAGGCCCCCCAAATCCGTCCGCCGCCTGGACTAGAGCGACCAAACATTTCCCCGAGCCCGGTGGCACCGGCCACCGGGAAAGGCGGGGGGGATAGGGGGGGTAGGCCGGGCGAGTGGCGAAATGCGTGCACAACGCGTTGCAACGCATGGGAGAGGGTATCCTTGGGACGGTCGTGACCCCCCTCCAGCGCCCGGCGGCCTTTAATCCGCGTTTATCTGCGTTCACCTGCGGTTCCATCGCTTGTTTTCAACCTGCGCTGTGCTAAACTGTTCTGTGCCACCCACGATGAAGTTCGGCGTCGTCATCTTTCCCGGTTCCAACTGCGACCACGATACTTTCCACGTCCTGCGCGACGTCTTGGGCCAGCCGACCGAGGAAATCTGGCACCAATCGATTGAGCTCGGCCAGCTCGACGCCGTCATCCTCCCCGGCGGCTTCGCCTACGGCGATTACCTGCGCACGGGCGCCATCGCCAGCCACTCGCCGGTGATGGGCGCGGTGAAGAAGTTCGCCGCCTCGGGTGGCCTCGTGCTCGGCATCTGCAACGGCTTCCAGATTCTGCTCGAAGCCGGCTTGCTCCCCGGCGCGATGCTGCGCAATCGGCGCCTCAAGTTCCTCTGCCAAGTCGTTCATGCCCGCGTTGAGACCACCGACACGCCGTTCACCGCTGCCTGCCAGGTTGGCCAGGTGCTCAGGATGCCCATCGCCCACATGGAAGGGAATTACTTCTGCGAGCCGGAGACGCGGTCGGAGCTGGAGCGCAACCGCCAGATTGTTTTTCGCTTTTCGACGCCCGCCGGTGAGGTCGTCGACACCGAGGAAGCCAACCCCAACGGGGCGCTGGCCAACATCGCAGGCATTTGCAACCGTGAGCGCAACGTCCTCGGCCTGATGCCGCATCCCGAGCGCGCTTCCGAGCCGCTCCTGGGCTCCGCCGACGGCCGCCTTATCTTTGAGTCCATGATCTCCTCCCTCGTGGCGAAGTGAGCACTATCGCTGTCACCCCCGACCTCGTTGCCCAGCACGGGCTGACGCTCGAAGAGTACGAGCGCATCAAGGGCATCCTCGACCGCGAGCCGAACATTACCGAGCTCGGCATCTTCTCCGTGATGTGGAGCGAGCACTGCTCCTACAAGTCGTCGCGCGTGCACTTGAAGCGCCTGCCCACCACCGGCCCGCAGGTCCTGCAAGGCCCGGGCGAAAACGCCGGCGTCGTGGACGTGGGCGACGGCTACGCCGCCGTCTTCAAGATCGAATCCCACAACCACCCCAGCTTCGTCGAGCCGTTCCAGGGCGCCGCTACCGGCGTGGGCGGAAT
>JAXIPK010000103.1:0-2658 GCA_045402975.1 Acidobacteriota bacterium | reverse complement strand
GTGGAAGACGGCCGGCAGTCGCTTGCCTGCGATGACGTAGAGCACCTCCTTCATCAGGATCAGCCCCTGGCCGGCCGTGCAGTTGGTGACCCGTCCACCGGCCAGCGCGAAGCCTTCGCAGGCGGAGGCGGAGCTGTGCTCCGACTCCGGCTCCAGGAACTGCAGCGTCTCGCCCCACAGGTTTTTCTTGCCGTTGGCGAACTCCACGGCGAAACCATCGCCCATCGGCGTCGAGGGCGTGATGGGATAAGCGCAAGCGCCCTGGCAGATGTGGCTCTCGACCCAGACGGCCGCGCCCGAGCCATCCGTGGTGGCGGCGATACCGGGCTTTACGGCTTCTTCTTCAAGGAGTGCGTCAAGCTGGCTGGACTTAGTCATTACTCACCTCGCCAATGTGTCAAGCAATTCGCCCGCCGACAGGGCCGCGGGAACGTGTGGCCCTAACCTCGGAGTTTTCAAGGAGAAGCAGCGAAGGGCGCGGCGGGTTGGGCACGGCTGTAGCTTGCTCAATGGGCTTTTTGGCGCATTGTGGTGGGGAGGCGAACGCACAATTTGTCCTCTCGGAAATCCCCACAATTCCAATCCGGCGCTAACCGACTGAAAACAGGAACCGTAGAGGCGGCGTCGAAACCGCTCCTTCCGGTTCGCGAATTGCTCGTTCAGGGGTGGCGGCTGAAGTCTGCGACCGCGGGAGAATGACGATGAAAGCCCATTGGGCAAAGGAAACCACTGCGGAAGAAGCCCTGCGCTGTGTGAAGAGCGGCAACCGCGTCTACATCCATCCGGGCTGCGCCACGCCCGAACCGCTGGCCAAAGCGCTGGCGGCGCGCGCGCCCGAGTTGACCGACGTCGAGGTCGTGCACCTGCTCACCTTCGGCGAGGCCAATTACAGCAAGCCGGAAATGGAAGGCCACTTCCGCCATCGCGCCTTCTTCATGGGCGCGAACGTGCGCGAGGCGGTGAATGCCGGGCGGGCCGACTTTGTGCCGATTTTTCTGGGGGAGATTGAGCGGCTGTTCTGCAGCGGGGCCATGCCGCTCGACGTCGCGCTCATCCAGGTCTCGCCGCCCGACGACCACGGCTTCTGCAGCCTGGGTGTGAGCGTGGACACCACACTGACCGCGGCCAAGCACGCCCGGCTGGTGGTGGCGGAGGTGAACGAGCAGATGCCGCGCACGATGGGCGACTGCTTCCTGCGCCTAGACGAGATCGACTTCCTCGTCCCCACCAACCGCCCGCTGCTCGAGCTGCCCGCGCATCCCATGAGCGACCTGCACCGCGCCATCGGCCGCAACATCGCCGGGCTCATCGAAGACGGCTCCACGCTGCAGATGGGCATCGGCGGCATCCCCGATGCCGTGCTCTTCTATCTCCGCGAGAAGAACGACCTCGGCATCCACACCGAGATGTTCTCCGACGGCATCGTCGAGCTGGTGAAGGAAGGCGTAGTGACCTGCGAGCGCAAGACGCTTCATCCGCACAAGATGATCGTCAGCTTCGTGCTGGGCAGCCGCCAGGTGTTCGACTTCGTGCACAACAACCCGCTGGTGGAGTTCCACCCCGTCTACTACACCAACGACCCCTACATCATTTCGCAGAATGAAAAGATGATCGCCATCAACGCCGCCTTGCAGGTGGACCTGACCGGGCAGGTGTGCTCCGATTCCATCGGCCGCCATTTCTACAGCGGCTTCGGCGGGCAGACCGACTTCATCCGAGGCGCGGCGCGCTCCAAAGGCGGCAAGCCCATCATCGCCCTGCCTTCGACCGCCAAGGACGGCACGGTTTCGCGCATCGTGCCGGTGCTGGATATCGGCGCCGGCGTGGTGGATACGCGCGCCGACGTCCACTACGTGGTCACCGAATTCGGCGTCGCGTATCTCTTCGGCAAGTCGGTGCGGGAACGGGCCCGCGAACTGATTCGCATCGCTCATCCGCGCTTCCGGGAAGAACTGACGTACTGGGCTGTGCGGTCCAACTATCTGCCGGCCAACGAGAGCGTACCCGTGGAGAGTGCCGCATGATGAAACGAGAAGCGGATCGCGGATTGGTGGAGCTGAACTCGGAGGAATGCAAGGGCTGCGGCCTGTGCGTCGAGGCCTGTCCGCCGCGGGCGCTGCATCTGGCGGACACGCTCAACCGCTACGGCGTCCACCCGGTGAGTTACGAAGGCTCCGGGTGCACCGGCTGCGGAATCTGCTTCTTCGTCTGCCCGGAGCCGGGGGCCATCACGGTGCTGCGCGCCGCGGCGCTTAAACCCACCGAGACGGCAGTCGAAGCGGCAGCGTGAGGAACTGAGCTATGGCCAAACAACTCATCAAAGGCAACGAAGCCATCGTCAAGGCCGCGATTCTGGCGGGCTGCCGCGCTTTTTACGGCTACCCCATCACGCCAGCCAGTGAAATCACCGAGGCGGCGGCGCTCTACATGCCGCAAGCGGGCGGCACGTTCCTGCAAGCCGAGAGCGAAGTGGCGGCCATCAACATGGTCTATGGAGCCGCTTCGGCCGGCGTGCGCGCCATGACGGCCTCGAGCGGTCCCGGCATCAGCCTGATGCAGGAAGGCATCAGCTACATGGCGGGGGCGGAGCTGCCCTGCGTGATTGCCGACATCATGCGCGGCGGCCCGGGGCTGGGCAACATCGCGCCCGAGCAGGGC
>JAXIPK010000133.1:0-2873 GCA_045402975.1 Acidobacteriota bacterium | reverse complement strand
GTAGGCCTCGCGCTCGTGGTTCTTGGCGTTGAGCACGTGGTGCTCGATGCCGGCCTTCCGGAGCAGCTCCGCCAGGTGCTCCGACTTCTCAATCGAAATGGTGCCGACCAGCACCGGCTGGCCCTTGGCGTTGAGCTCGCGGATCTCCTCCACTACGGCGTTGAACTTTTCGCGCTCGGTGCGATAGACCATGTCGGAGAACTCGGTGCGGATGAGAGGACGGTTGGTGGGGATGACGGTGACGTCGAGGTTGTAAATCTTGGCGAACTCCGGGGCTTCGGTTTCGGCGGTGCCGGTCATGCCGGCGAGCTTGTCGTACATGCGAAAATAATTCTGGAAGGTGATGGTGGCGAGGGTCTGGTTTTCGCGCTCGATCTTTACGCCCTCTTTGGCCTCGACCGCCTGGTGGAGGCCGTCGGACCAGCGGCGGCCGGGCATCTGGCGGCCGGTGAACTCGTCGATGATGAGCACTTCGCCGTCCTTGACGATGTAATCCTTGTCGCGCTTGTAAAGCACGTGGGCGCGCAGGGCCTGCTGGACGTGGTGGAGGGTTTCCATGTGAACCGGGTCATAGAGGTTGTCGACGCCCAGCAGTTTCTCCACGTGCGAGACGCCTTCTTCGGTCATCGCGACGGAGCGATGCTTTTCTTCGAGGGTGAAGTCGGACGGGTTGAGCTTGGGGATGATGCGGTCGACGCGGTAGTAGAGGTCGGTGGATTCTTCCGACGGGCCGGAGATGATGAGCGGGGTGCGGGCTTCGTCAATCAGAATGGAGTCGACTTCGTCCACGATGCCGTAGAAGTGGCCGCGCTGCACCAGTTCGCTGAGGTCGAACTTCATGTTGTCGCGCAGGTAGTCGAAGCCGAACTCGTTGTTGGTGCCGTAAGTGATGTCGGCGCCGTAGGCGGCCTTGCGCTCTTCGTCGGTGCGGCCGTGGACGATGACGCCGACGCTCATGCCCAGCGTCTTGTAGATGGGGCCCATCCATTCGGCGTCGCGCTTGGCCAGGTAGTCGTTGACGGTGACGATGTGGACACCGCGGCCGACCAAGGCGTTGAGCGCGGCGGGCAGCGTGGCGACGAGCGTTTTTCCTTCGCCGGTCTTCATCTCGGCGATTTTGCCGTCGTGCAGCACCATGCCGCCGATGAGCTGGACGTCGAAGTGGCGCAGGCCGGTGGTGCGGCGACTGGCCTCGCGCACCAGGGCGAAGATGGGCGGGAGGACTTCGCGCAGAACTTCTTCTTCCGCTTCGCGGCGCTTGCGCTTGAAGGCGTCCTTGAGGTTTTGCAGGCGGGTGGTGTCGCCTTCGGCTTCCTCGGCCAGGCCGCGCTCTTCCTCGCCCATCGGGGACAGGCGCTCCTGGACGTGCCGGCGATACTCGTCGAAACGCTCGCGCAGCCCGCTCTCGGAGAGGGTTTCCATCTCCGGCTCCAGCCGGTTGATGGCGGCGACCAGCGGCATCAGTTTCTTGATGTCGCGCTCGTGTTTGGTGCCGAAGACTTTGGTGAGCAGGCTCTGCATCGAAATCATATTTTAGCACGCGGGCTGCAAAACGGGTTTTAGCCACAAAGACACAAAGGCACGAAGCAAGAAAAGACGGCAAGGCACAAGGCCTTGCCCTACCCAAACCGCGGTTCTCGCATGGGTAGGGCAGGGGCTTGCCCCCTGCCGCTTTGGTTGATGGTTGACGGGCGTCGGCGGGGGAGGTTATACACGAAAGTTGTCAATTGATAATTGAGTAGGAGGAATCATGCGCCGGTTTGCTTTTCTTCTTGCCTCGTGCCTCTTTGCCTCCCTGCCTCTCGGGTCGCAGACGTATGCGCCGCCGAAGTATCTGGTGAGCGACGAAATGTTCCAGGCGGTGGCGACGGAGTACTCCGGCAGCATGGCGAAGGAGAACGTGCTTGGCATCTCGCGCTTCCATCGCATCCAAGCCAGCCCGGGCTTCACCGAAGCGCGCGAGTACGTGGTCACGCAACTCAAGCAGATGGGCGTGACGGATGTGGAAGTGGAGACGTTCCCGTCGGATGGGAAGAGACGCTACCAGACCTACGTTTCGCCGATGGC
The DNA here is from genome assembly GCA_045402975.1 of Acidobacteriota bacterium. Lineage (GTDB taxonomy): Bacteria > Acidobacteriota > Terriglobia > Acidiferrales > 2-02-FULL-67-57 > JACPRL01. The sequence goes on along the minus strand of JAXIPK010000133.1, from coordinate 806 downwards.
CTGGACGGTGCGCAGCGGCGAGCTGTGGATGACGCGGCCGCAGCGCCAGCGGTTGTGCAACTTCCGTGACGTCCCGGCCTGCCTGACCACGCTCTCGAACGGCGGCGAGTGGCGCGGCGAAGTGGTCGACGTCGGGCGCGGCACCAGCGCCGCCGACTACGAAGGCAAAGACGTCAAAGGAAAAGTCGTGCTGGCCACCGGCTACGCGGGCATGGTGCATCGCGAGGCGGTCATCGGGCGCGGCGCGCTGGGCGTGCTCATCTATCCGACCGAGAGCGATCGCCCCGAGCATCCCGACATGGTGCGCTACAACGGCCTCTGGCCGAAGTGGGAGGAGAAAGACAAAGTCGGTTTCGGCTTCCAGCTCTCGCGGAATCAGGCGGAGCGGATGCAGGCGTTCATGAAAGTTGGCCAGCTGATCGAAGTGCAGGCCAAGGTGGAGGCCGAGCTCCACGCAGGGCAGCTTGAAGTCACCAGCGCGTTCTTCCGCGGCACCGAAAAACCCGAGCAGGAAATCATTCTGATTGGCCACCTCGACCATCCCAAGTGGAGCGCCAACGACAACGGCTCCGGCTCGGGCGCGCTGCTGGAGATTGCCCGCACGCTCAAGACCCTGATTGACCAGAAGAAAATCACGCTGCGGCGCACGATTCGCATCATGTGGGTGCCGGAGCATTTCGGCACGATTGCGTGGATTGACAGCCACCGCGACATCGGCAGCCGGGCGATTGCGGTGCTGAACCTCGACATGGTGGGCGAGGACCTGTACAAGACCAACTCGCGGCTGCGGATTACGCGCACGCCGG
>JAXIPK010000016.1:0-2873 GCA_045402975.1 Acidobacteriota bacterium | reverse complement strand
CCCTACACCTTCACAGGTCGCCAGGCGGGACGGAGCAAGGCCAGCGCCAAAGAGCTGATTGATTTTCTCTTGCACCTTTTCCGTCTGCGACGAGCCGCCTTCTCCAGCGCGCCGGCACAGGCGACGGTGCCTCCGCGTCCGGCGCGGCCGGGCTGGCTGGCGCGACTGGTCTTTCCCTGGGTGCGCTGGCAAGCAGCGCGCGGGGGACTCCAGCCGGAGGGATCAGCAGAGGAATCGGAGCAAGGACGCGAGCGGCGTCGCACAGGAGTGCGCGGCGAGACCTACGCGTATTGGTACCTGCGACGCCAGGGCTACACAGTGGTAGCGCGGAACTATCGCGTGCCGCACCGCCACGGCGAAATTGACCTCATCGGCTGGGACGCGGGCGTGCTGGCTTTTGTCGAAGTCAAAACCCGCACCACGGCCAGCGGTGGCCCGCCCGAGGACGCGGCGGACCACGCCAAGCAACGCCACGTGGTCGGCATGGCTGAGGAGTATCTTCGCCGGCGCAACCTGGCCGAGGTGCGCTACCGGTTCGACATCCTCGCCGTCGAAGCGCAAGCGGGCGCCGCGCCCGTCGTCCGCCTCCACAAGGGCGCTTTTGGCGCCGCTTGAAGCTTGGCAGTGCGCGCGGAATGCTGAATAATACCAGGCGCATGAAAGAAGGCTGGCTTCCTTTTGGTCTTGTGCTGGCGTTGGTTGTCCTCTCTCCGTTGCCTGCGAAAAAAGCGGCGGCTCCCTCGCAGAAGATTTACTCCGAAAGCCCGGCAACATGGTTTGAAGCTGCCTGGATGAAAGCCAGCATGTCCGCAGACGGCCGCTGGGCGATCGTGGGCGGCCGCGGGCGGGTTCAGTTGGTCGAGCTGGCTACCGGCCGCGAAAGCCCAAGTCGCTTGCTGGGTGGTCTCGAGAGTGTCTCCGATGTCGTCTTTCTGCCGGACGGGCGGATTGCGCGCCTGGGCCGGCGCGGAAGCGAGCGCGGGTGGTTTCTCCCCGCCGGTGAGGCGCTGCGACTCTCGCCTCTGCCGGATGATGCTGTGCCGCAGTGGGCTGTCGACGGCACGCGCGTGGCCTTCTACCGGGCGCGCGAACCCCAGGCGGGGCTCTTTGTCGGCACGCTGCAGGAGTACAAACAATACCCGCTGGGCGGGCCCGTGACCGGCCTCGCCTGGTCTCGGTGGGGCGGCGCAGTCTATGCGCTGATCTATCAGCCGGACGGGCTCTCTTCGCTGGTGCGCCTCATCTTGGTGAGCGGTGCGGTTGAAACCATCGCGCGGAACCTGGATGCTCCGTTCCGCCTCAACTCCATCGGCGTCGCTCCGGACGGGAAACACCTCTACATTGCGCTCGCCGGCGCCGGCGTGGCCGATCCCGAGGCTCGCCATCAACCCGAAGCCGACCGTGACCTCGATATTTACGAGATCGACGCCACAAGCGGCGCCCTTCGACCGAAGGTTCAAACTCCCGCGGATGAGTTCGGCCCGGTCGTAGTCAAGGACTCTCTCTATTGGACGCAGAACGATAACAGCGAATCGGTCGTGGTGGTTCCCGCCGCCGGCGGCCAGTCTCGCCTGGCCATCGAGGACGCCCAGCTCCCGTACTGGAGTCGGGATGGAAAGCAGCTCGCCTTCACCTACGGCGGCTGGCGGCTGGCGGACTGGGCACTCAATCTGGATGCGGCAGTGGTCGACGTTGATTCTCAGGGTAACCCTGTTTCCAAGCCGGTTCCGATTGTGGTTGGCTACCACGAGGACTTCACGCCCAACTGGTCGCCCGACGGCCGCTGGCTGGCCTATCACTCGCACCGCTCCGCCACGCCGGTTCCCTCGTACGGGAGCGAAGGAAGCACGGACGACATCTACCTGCGGCGCTCTGACGCGCCGATGGCGGAAGAGATTCGCGTCAGTGATTTCGGTTGGGAGGTGGGTGTGGCCGACTGGTCGCCGGACGGCACGCAATTGGTTTTCGATTCATGGGACAGAGGCGGCACGTCGCGCGCTTCCAAGCCGTGGATTGCGACCCTCGACCCGGAAACCGGGAAAGTGCTACGGATGGGGCGGCTGCCTCTGCCCCTGGCAATTCAGTCGGTGGAGTGGGAAGCATGGTCGCCGGCGGGCGATGAGATTGCGTTGACCGCGTACGTGGACAAGGACCGCCGCGCCCTCTGGGTTCTTCGGCCCGACGGCAGCAACGCGACGAAGCTGCTCGACTACACCAGCAGCACCTACGGCGGGCTGGATTGGACGCCGAATGGGAAGGCAATCGTCTACTCGGCGCTGGCCGGCGGGCGCATGCACCTCTTCGCCATCTCGCGCAGCGGCGGCGGGCCTCTCCAACTGACCCGCGAGGCGGCCACCTTCCTGCATCCCCAGGTTTCGCCCGACGGGCGCTGGATCGCTTGCACGAAGACGATCCAATCGAAGACAATCTGGAAGGTCCCGTTGAAAGGGAAGTGACCGATGCCTGAGCTGCGCAAGGATCCCATCATCGGCCGCTGGGTGATTATCGCCACCGAGCGCGCCAAGCGTCCCACCGACTACGCGCGCGAGCCGGTGCTCATCGAGGGCAACAAATTCTGCCCGTTCTGCTACGGCAATGAAGACAAGACGCCGCCGGAAATCATCGCCTATCGCTCCAACGGCTCGCCGGCCAACACGCCGGGCTGGAGCCTGCGTGTGGTGCCCAACAAGTTTCCGGCGCTGGGCATCGAGGGTGAGTTGGAGCGCAGCGGCGAAGGTTTGTTCGACAAGGTCAGCGGCATCGGCGCCCACGAGGTCATCATCGAATCACCCGATCACGACACCAGCCTGAGCTGGCTGGCGGAAAAGCGGGTCGAAGATGTGCTCTGGGCCTACCGCGACCGCATCGTGGAC
>JAXIPK010000129.1:0-5742 GCA_045402975.1 Acidobacteriota bacterium | reverse complement strand
GGTCGGGGGCCTGGATGTCGGCGATGAGACCCCACTCGAAGCGCGAGCGCAGCCGCTCCTCCAGCGTGGGGATTTCCTTGGGGGGAGCGTCGGAGCTGATGACGATCTGCTTCTGGGCGTCGTAGAGGGCGTTGAAGGTGTGGAAGAATTCCTCCTGGGTGCGCTCGCGGCCGGCGAGGAACTGGATGTCGTCGAGCAGCAGCACGTCCACGGAGCGGTACTTGTCGCGGAAGCCCACCATGCGCTCGAAGCGCAGGGCGTGGATGACGTCGTTGGTGAACTTCTCAGCCGTGACGTAGGTGATGCGCAGGGCCGGGGTTCGCCTGCGGACCACGTGGCCGATGGCGTGCATCAGGTGCGTCTTGCCCAGGCCCACCCCGCCGTAGAGGAAAAGCGGGTTGTAGGACTTGGAGGGCTGGTCGGCAACGGCCAGGGCCGCGGCGTGGGCAAACTGGTTTGAGGAGCCGACGACGAAAGTGTCAAAGGTGTAGCGTGGGTTGAGCTGGTAGTCCATGGAGTCGAAGTCGAGTCGCGCCTGCTGCGGGCGGGCGGGCTCGGGCCGGGCGCTCGCCGCCGCCACGGCCGGCTCCGGCGCGGGAACGTACTCGACGCGGAAGGGAAGATCGAGCGCCGCCAGCGCTTCGGCGACCGTTGGCGCGCCTTCGGTGGCCAGCCACTTCTCGAAGACCGCGTTGGGCACGCGCACGGTCAAAAGATTTTCCTTGACAGCCTCGAACTGCGTGGGCCGAAACCAAGTGGCGAAGGTCTGAGGACTGAGCCGCGCCTCGATGTGCGCCAGGACTTTCTCCCACGCGTTCATGCCGCAAAACTCCGGCGCGCACAGGAGGCGAACAGGAAATTCACAGCGATTTCCACAAGCCGCAGAGGTGAGAGAAGGTTGATTTGACTGAGCGTGGAAACTCTTTCCTCAATCCGCATCGCTCACCGCGCCCTTAAGGGTGTGGAAAACCGCGTGGAACCCGACGGGAATCAACGGCAAAGAAACTCCCGCCGAAATTTCTCTTCCCTGGAAGCGGCGGACTATATCACAACTTTGAATAGTTTTCCACGCGGCGAGCGCGATGCACAAAATTGCAGCAGCGCAAAGGAGTCTGTTGGAAACGCGCCGACGCGAGGCGAATCGCCGCTAGGCGTGGTAGGAATGCGAGGAGGCGTGGATGACGCGGATGTCGCGGATGCGCGTAGTCAGGACCTTGTTGCCGAACTCGAGGAACAGCCCGGGCGCGGCCACGATGTCGTGCTTGATGGCGCTGCCGCCCCAGGTGCAGCCGTTGATGGTGGTGGTGGAGGGCGAAACGCCCTTGCGGTCGAACCAGCCGCCGGAGACCGAGTAAAGGTCATCGCCCAGGGCGCAGATGGCGTAGGTGGAGTTTTTGGTTTTGACCAGAACCCAGTCGCCGCGCTGCAGGTCGTTTTTGCGCACCGAGTCGGGGAGCTCGCGGGCGTCAGCCACCCGCGCCTGCAATGTATGGAAGCCGGTGTTCATCATCCTAGCCCCGCAAATTAGATGCATCTTAGGCCCCCCTGGGATTCCCTGTCAATCCCTGCCTTGACGCGTGCTCCCGGTCGACCTATACTGAGATTTCGTTTCGCACTCAGGCGCTTGCGCAATCTGCGCCGAATACACAAATGCCCAAACGCACCTTCCAACCGAATGTCCGCCGGCGCCGCAAGACGCACGGCTTCCGCTCCCGGATGAAGAAAAAGGGCGGGCGCCGGGTGCTGGCCGAGCGGCGCCGCAAGGGCCGCTGGCAACTGACGGTGACCTAGCTCCGCCCCGGCGGAGCGCGAGCTGCCGTGGCGTTGCGCACCAGCGACTTCGACCGCATTTACCGCGGGCCTTCGCGCCGGCAGCGCTCGGAGCGCTTTCTGGTATTGGCGCAGCCCAATCGGCGCGGGGAGACGCGCTGGGGCTTTTCCGTCAAGACGCGGCTGGGCAGCGCGGTGGTGCGCAACCGGATGAGGCGGCGCCTGCGCGAGATTCTTCGTCGGGCCGGACTGCCGGGCGGCTGGGACATCGTGGTGCAGCCGCGCACGGCGCGCGTAGCGAACGACGATTTCGAGGAGTTGCGCCGGGAACTCACAGCGCTGCTGGAGCGAACGCTGCGCGCCGAAGAATGAAATCGTTGGGGGAGGGCGTATCGTGAAGACGTTTGTGCTCGCCGCCATTCGCTTCTACCAGGCGGCGCTCAGTCCGATGAATCCCTGGGGCTGCAAGTACTGGCCCTCCTGCTCGCACTACGCGCTGGAAGCCATCGAGCGCCACGGCCTGCACCACGGCGCTGCGCTGGCCTTGCGGCGACTGTTGCGCTGCCATCCATTCGTCTTCGGCGGCTACGACCCGGTTCCCGAATCTCGAGAGGCGGCTCGCTAGGAAAACTTCGTGGAAGAGCTTTCACCCGAAAGACGTCTGCTGGTGGCCTTCACCCTGGCCATCGTGGTGTTTCTGGGCTGGGGCGCCTACATGCGCTACCGCTATCCGGCTCCGCCGGTTCCCGCCGAAACACCGGCTGTCGCCGAGGCTCCTTCTCCACCTCCAACTGCGCCGGCATCCCAGGCCGGGAAAGAGCCGGCGGGGCCGGCCGCGATGCCGGCCGGCGGCGTCCAAGCGAAGGCGGACACCGAGGAGCGCACCTTCCGCATCGAGACCGACACCGCCACCATTGAGCTTTCGAACCGCGGCGCGGTGGTGCGGAGCTGGAAGCTCAAGAACTACCGCGACCCAAAGGGAAATCCGCTGGAGCTGGTGCAGGGAGAAATCACCGGCCTGGGCTGGCCGCTTTCCTTCTCGCTGGCCAATCCCGAGCAGGAAGAAAAACTCAACAGCGCGCTATATGTCGTCAATCAAGCGCCCGGAACCCTCGAGGCTTCCTTCGTCACGTTGAACGCGACTCAGGACAAGCCAGCCGAGCTGACCTTCGAGTGGAGCGACGGCCAGGTGGTGGCGCGCAAGCAGCTGCGCTTTTCCCGCGACGGCCTCGGCGAGATTCGCACCGCCATCGCCGCGCCCGACAACCCGGTCGAGCACCAGGTTGCCTGGCGGGGCGGCTTCGGCGAGCACGCCGTGGCGGACTCCAGCCGGGCCGTTGTCCCGTCGCAAGTGTTTGTGCGCAGCCCCGATGGACTGAAGCGCCAACTGGCGCAGCAGGCCGGGGAAACCACCGGCTGGCTGTGGACGTCACCGTCGCCCTTCCCCTACTCGGGCGAGGCGGCCTACGCCGGCATCGAAGACCAGTATTTCGCCGCCGTCTTCCTTCCGCAGCGCCCGGAGCTGACCGTCAAGGCATGGACCGGCGCCTGGACGCCGCCCAGCGCCCCCAACGAGAAAAAGAAAGACCCGGTCAAGATCGGCGCTCTCGCCGTCGGCAGCAAGAATGGGAATTCCTTCCGGCTCTTCGTCGGCCCCAAGCTCATTGACGTGCTGGAGCAGCTCGACGCTCCGGCCTTCTCCACCGGCCAGCCGCCCGCACTGGCCGACGAGCTGGTGGACTACGGCTGGTTCTGGTGGATTGCCAAGCCGATTTTCTGGGGGATGCAGTGGATGCACGACCGCTGGATTCCCAACTACGGCTGGGTGATCGTCATCCTCACCATTCTCATCAACTCGGCGCTCTTCCCGCTCAAGCTGCGCTCGATGGAATCGGCGTGGAAGATGCAGAAAGTGGCGCCGCAGGTCAAAGCCATCCAGGCGCGCTACTCGCAGTACAAGTTCAACGACCCGCGCAAGCAGCAGATGCAGCAGGAAATCATGGGGCTCTACCAGCAGCACGGCGTCAACCCCTTCGGCGGCTGCCTGCCCATGCTGCTGCAGATTCCGTTTTTCTTCGGCTTCTATAAAGTGCTGGCGATTTCCATCCAGTTGCGCCAGGCGCCGTGGTTCGGCTGGATCCACGACCTCAGCAAACACGACCCTTACTTCATCCTGCCCATCCTGATGACGGTGACGATGTACATCTCGACCCGCATCACCCCGATGACCACCGCCGACCCGATGCAGGCGAAAATGATGCGCCTGATGCCGCTCATCTTCGGCTTCATGTTCCTCTGGTTCAGTTCCGGGCTGGTGCTTTACTGGATGGTCTCCAACGTGGTCGGCATCGGCCAGCAGTGGTTCATCAACAAGCGCCAGCAGGAGCGCGCCGAAGCCGAGAAGCTGGCCCGCAAGCAGAAGAAAAAGAAACGGCCGGAGGAAGGCGAAGAATGAACACCGGCCAGTGGGTGCGCGAGGGGCAACTCGACCGCGAAGCGCTGGTTCCCGCTTTGCAATCCTTCCTCGGCCTGCTGATTCGCGCCGGACACTTCGACTTGCACGCCGAGATTCAGGCCCGGCCCGCCGATGCGCCTCACGACGTGGAAGAGCCCGACCTCATCGTCGACTTCCGCGGCCGCGACTCCGAGCTGCTGCTCGAGCGCCACGGCGAGCTGCTGCGCGCCATCGAGCACGTCGCCCTGCGCTGGCTGCGGCTCGACCCGCGCTACTTCGACCACATCCGTTTTGACTGCGAAGGCTACCGCGCCGCGCGCATCGCCGAGCTCAAGCTGGCCGCCGAGGCCGCCGCCGCCCGCGTCAAGCAGAGCCGCGCCCCTTACCGCTTCAACCCCATGGAAGCGCGCGAGCGCCGCATTCTTCACCTGGCGCTGAAGGACGACTCCGCCGTCCGCACCATCAGCGAAGGCGAAGGCGAGAACCGCTGCGTCGTAATCCATCCCGCCTAGCCCCTCCTTCTGTTTCTATCCGCGTGTATCCGTGTTCATCCGTGGTTCCAAAACCTTTCAGTCTTCTTCGAAGCCGACCTCGAGAACTTCCCCCCGCGCGTTGAACACCACGCGGAACACGAACGCCGCGCGGCGCGTGCGCACGGCGTTGAACCGCCGGTCGCTCCATTCCACGATGTGCCGGCCGGGCTCCTCGCGGTAGCGCGCCACCGGAAAGCGGGCGAACCACAAGTAGGTCTGCACCTCCGGCAGCTTCTCGGCCCGCAGCACCCAGTCGTTGTTCTCGCTGGGGAAGAACGCAAACGGCGGCGTCTCGGGCTCCTGCAGGCTGAACCAGTTCTGGTGGATGCCCTCGCGGGTCCGCACCAGCCCCGACCAGCGCAGAGGCGAAAGCGGCTGCGGCATAGCCGCCACCGCCGTCACGGCCCCCGACGCAGCGGGGGCGAGCGCCTCCACTCGCCTTACCGCCGAGTGATGCGCGCCGGCGCAGACCGCGTAGTAAGCCACCAACGCCGCGACGCCCACCCGCACGAACGTTGCCGCGCCGGCTCGAAAGCCCCAGCCTCCCAGCGCGGGCAGCAGGAACAGCGCCGCCAGCGCCGCGCTGAGCAGCGCGAAGAGTCCCCACTGAAACCCCAGCCCGAAAAAGGGCGACGCCCAGGCAATCATCAGCGCGGTGAAGGCCGCCAGTACCGCCCAGCTCGCTGCGCCGCGTTTCAACGCCGGTCCGCGCTCGCGGTAGATCCACGCCAGCACCAACGGCAGCAGCAGGATGGAGGTAAACACGAAATCAATGATGAACATCCAGTCCCACACCACGCGCTCGCGGCTGAAGGGATAGAAAACTTGCGTGCCCCACGAGGTGGCAAGGTCGGTGAAGAGATGCCAGAGCAGCCCGTAGGTCATCAGCGCCACCAGCCGCCCGTAGTTCTTGTCTTTGCCGAGGCGCCGCGCCACCAGCGCGCCCAGCGGCGCCATCACGGCCACGCCGACGAGCGAGTGGCT
>JAXIPK010000173.1:0-3012 GCA_045402975.1 Acidobacteriota bacterium | reverse complement strand
CGCCGCCCCCTTCCGACATCTAAGAAGGTAGGAACCCGATGAAACTCATTCGCCTGGCACTTCTGTTGGCCCTGGCGGTCTCGCCCGCCGCGGCGCAGCAGCCCGATTATCTGACCAAGGAAGAAGTTGAGCAGGCACGCGAGATCCAGGATCCGAACCTGCGCATTGAGCTGTTCCTGAAGTTCGCCGACGCGCGGCTGGCGGCGTTTGAAAGGGCGCTGCAGCCGGCCACCGGCGGCGAGCCGCTTCGCCCCTACCAGTTGAAGGATCTGCTCAACGATTTCATTCGCGCGGTGGACGACACCACCGACAAGACGCTGCAACCGGTGGAGCGCGGCGGGGTGGAGATGAAGAAAGGGCGGGACAAGATCAACGTCAAAGGGCGCGACTTCCTGCAGCGCCTGCAGGACATCCAGAAAACCGAAGCGGCCGCGAGCGAAGACCTGCGCTTCGACCTCGAGGACGCCACCGACGCGGTCAACGAGCTGCTGCAGGTGGCCAAGAACATCCCCGACGGCGTCATCCCCGCCAAGACGCTCCCGGCGATGGAGGCCGGAGCGGAGAAAGAGGAGCCGGCGCCCGCGGCCGGCAAGCCCACGCTCAAGCGCCGCGGGGAAAAACCTCCCGAGGATAAACCGAAGCCCAAGCCGTAGCCGTGAGGCCTCAGGGCAGCGGCACAGGCTCCGACTCGCCGAAACGGATGGCGCGCGGCGTGCGCCCCTCCGGCAGCGAATACACCAGAGAGGTGCTGCTGGCACCCGCCTCGCCAACCGTGATTTGAAACATGGCCGGCTCATAGGCGGCGCCGGTGACGTCGAGAAGCCGTGCCGGGCGTTTCTCCCCATCGGCGGGCGCGGGATCGGACTTGCCTTCGCCCGAGAACGCCACCACCCAGAGCCGCTGGCCGGGGTTGGCGCTGACGCTGCCGTAGCCGCCGCCCTCGGGAAAGGTGTCCACCATCTTCACGCTTTCAATCCGACCGAGCGGCGTCGCCGTGCCCGTGAGCCGAAACCAGAGCCCCGGTCCCCACAAGACTCCAGCCACAATCACCAGGCCGAGCGCGACCGAGGCGACCACGATGGCGAGCTTCTTCATGCGCCCTCCTCGAATCTGCTTTTCAGGGGAGCCCGACGGCCGGCCCGGCGCCCACCTGAAAGGACTGCGGCTTGCGGTCGGCCGGCAAGGCGAATACCAGCGCTTCCAGTTGCATGTCCAGCGTGACCCACCCGGGCTTGGCGGGATCTTCCTTCATCTTGATCTGTCCCATCATCTTGATGGGCGTGTGCTTTTCGCCTGTGGTGTCGATGAGGCGTGCGTCCTCCGGCTGCGGCTGAGGCGTGGCGGACGCCTTGCCTTCTTCCTCCGGCGGCGGCTGGAAATGAACGAGCCAGAGCCGCTGGCCGGCGGGCGCCTGAAGGGGCGGCTCGTTCTCCGCTCCGGGCAACGACTCAACTGTTTCGACCTTGGTGATTGAGCCGAATGGAGTAGAAGGCGCGAGAACCTGGTGATAGAGACGCGGCCCGTACACTACGCCCGCTGCGGCCAGCGCGACCACAACAATCCCGCCGAGGAGCAACGCCTTTTTCATCGATTCACTCCTTGCCCGACTGTGGGCGCATCTTAGTCGCGCCCCGGACGCGCGTCAACGCCAAAACCGGGTGCTAAGATAGATGGAGCGATGGAGCTCGAAGAGAAAGTCAACCAATTGCCGGGCGGCGCCGGGGTGTATCTGTTCAAGGACGCGCTGGACAGAATCATTTACGTCGGCAAGGCCAAGTCGCTGCGCGCGCGCGTACGGTCGTATTTCGCGGAGGGCAAGTGGCTCGACGCCAAGACCGGGTCGCTGATGCGCGAGGCCGCCGACGTCGAAACCATCGTCGTCGACAACGACAAAGAAGCGCTGGCGCTGGAGAACAACCTCATCAAGCAGTACCGGCCGCGGTTCAATGTGCTGCTGCGCGACGACAAGACCTATCCCTATATCAAGTTCACCGCGGGCGAGAAATTTCCGCGGGTCTACGTGACGCGGCGGCTGAAAAAAGACGGCTCGGAGTACTTCGGGCCGTACTTTCCGGGGCGGCTGGCCTACCGGATCGTCGAGCTGATTCATCGCACCTTCAAGGTGCCGTCGTGCACGGTGGACCTGACGCGGCAGCACCCGCGGCCGTGCCTGCAGTACTACATCAAGCGGTGCCATGGGCCGTGCGTCGCCGGGCTGGTGGCTGATGAGCGCTACGCCGAAGCAGCGCGTCACACGCGCCTTTTTCTCGCCGGCAAGCACGGCGACCTGCTGGCGGAGTTGGAAGAAAGGATGGAGCGGGCCTCGGAGCAGGAACGCTACGAAGAGGCCGCGGTGTATCGCGATCTGATGCGCACAGTCGAAGAGGTGCAAGAAAAGCAGAAGCTCGCCGCCGCCGCCGGCGACGACACCGACATCGTCGGCTATCACCACGAAGCGCCGCTGCTGGCGGTGAACGTGTTCCACCTGCGCGGCGGGCGGGTGGTGGACCGGCGGGAGTTTTTCTGGGAAGACCGCGAGGAGTTCGACGCGGGGGAGTTTCTGGGCGCGCTGCTCAAGCAGCTTTACCTCGACGCCGGCTACATCCCGCACTTCGTGCACCTGCCGGTGGACTTCGAAGACCGCGCGGTGCTGGAAGAGATTCTCAGCGAGCGGAAGGGGCGGCGGGTGGAGATTCTGGCGCCGCAGCGCGGGACCAAGCGGGCACTGCTCGAGCTGGTGATGAAGAACGCGGCGCACGGGTTCGAACAGCGCTTCCGGGTGCTGAAGCCGAGCTCGCAGGCGATTGTCGAGGCACTGGAGCAGGCGCTGGGCCTGCAGAAGCCGCCACGGCGCATCGAGAGCTTCGACGTCTCGCACTTGCAGGGCGCCGAGACGGTGGCCTCGATGGTGGTGTGGGAGAACGGGCGGATGAAGAAGTCCGACTACCGCAAGTTCATCATCCGCACCGCGCGTCCCAACGACGACTTCGCGGCGCTGAAGGAGGCGGTGTC
>JAXIPK010000331.1:0-6807 GCA_045402975.1 Acidobacteriota bacterium | reverse complement strand
ATGGCTGGTGGTGTGAACCACCTCCCCTTGCGTGGAGCGACGCGTGATGTCGGCCGCCTCCTTCATGGTTTCTGGTGGGACCACCAGTGCGTCGAGGTCGGCGCCCACAATCTCCTCTTCGCGGTACTGGAACACTCGCTCGAAGGCCGGGTTGCACATCGTGATGTGGTTCTCGGCATCCAGAACCACTACCGCCAACGGGCTGTTCTCGATGAGGGCGTGAAGAAAGGCAGTGCGCTGGGCCAGTTCGGTTTCCCATCGCTTGCGGTCGCTGATGTCGCGGACAATGGTGGCCAGGTACGGCGGTTGGCCCGCTGGGGTGGAAGGGGCGATGACAACTTGCGAGACCGGGATCTCCTTGCCGTCGCGCCGCAGGATGGCCGTTTCCCCGCTCCAGACTCCCTTCTGGAGAGCGGTGGGGAAGGCTTCCTCGAGAATGATCTTTCGCGCCCACTCGGGGATGAAATCCTGAATGGAAGTCCTGGAGATGTCCTCCTCGTCGGCCAGGCTCAGCATGGTTCGCCCGGCCCGGTTGACGTAGCTCGGCCGGCCCTCCGCGTCGCAGGTGCCGACAAAGTCCGAGGTGGCCTCCAGGATGGCCGCCAGGCGGTTGCGCATTTCCTCTGCCCGGCGCCGCTCGGTGATGTCCCGGCCTTCGGCTAGCAGTTGCACCACCCGGCCGTCGTTGTCGGTGAGCGGCTTGAGCGAGAAGTCCAGAGCCAGGCGATGGTCACCGAACCCGCGCATCTCCAGTTCTCGCCGGACGAAGTTCCCGCTGGCGGCCTCTGTCACCGCCTGCTCCAACTCGGACTGCTGCGCCGAGAGTCCCTCCCACCACCGCGACTGCCACATCGGCCGGCCCCGCACCGCCATCGGCACCACCCCGGCGGCGTCGAGCGCCGCCTGGTTCGCTTCCACAATCTTCCCATCCGGGTGAAGCAGCCACAGGAACTGGAACGTCTGGTTGAACACCGCCCGAAAGTGCTTCTCGCTCTCTTCGAGCCGGCGCACCAGAGGCTCCGTCATCCACAGGAACAGAACCGAGCCCAGGATTACCAGTCCCACGGCGAGCATTGCGGCTGCCAAGGCGGTGCGGAAGAAGGCCGCGTAGACCTCGGCGGGCGCAGTTCGATACAACAGGTACAGCGTCAGGCCGACAACCGCGAATGATACGGTGGCCATGATTCCAGCCAGAACAAACAGCCGCCGCCGCGCGCTCATGGTAGGCCTGGAACTCTGGGACAATTCGCTCATGGATTCGACACCCATCCCTTCTGGAAGGAGGGCTGACTGCGGAAGGCAGCCTCTCGTGCGGTGTGCAGCTCGTTCTGCGGAGCTAGGATGCTAGCAAAGGACGGGCGGGATGAGAATAGTACTTTCGTGCAGCCTGGGTGTGCCGGCTAGAACCGGTAAGTCACACCCGCCTGAAGCAGACGCGGGGCGCCCGGCAGAATCCCGCGGGTGCGATCCACAACATAGAGGCGGTCGAAAACATTCTTGACCGCGACGAAAAACGTGGAGTGCCACTGCTCGACCTGGTAGTTGACGGCGAGATTCCAGACTGTGTAGCCCCCGATCACTCCCCGTTGCCCGTCGGGTGTGGCCGCCACCGTGTTCAAGTCGTCCCCGAACTGCCGGCTCACCGTCGCTGCTTCCACGAGAGCATCGAGGCCCATCGGGTGGGAATACCCCACCGTGGCGTTCAACACGTGCTCCGGGGCGTAGGGCAGGCGGTTGCCGCTCACGCTGACATTGGTGAAGCCGGGTACGCTGCTGAAGCGCGCCCCCGTGAATTCCGCCAGCGGAAGGTAGGTGTAGACAATCTGCGAGTAGAAGTTGTGCCGCGAGCCGCGCAGTGGGCCCGTGTCAATCCGCGTGTTCATCTCGAAGCCCTGGTGCAAGGTTTCGCCGCCGTTGGTCAGTGTCGCCCCCAGCCCGCCGGCCACGCTCGCCGGCACAATCTGGTTCTCATAATCCATGCGGAAGAAGGTGGCGGTGGCGCGCACGCCGTTGACGGGGGTGAGCCGCGCACCTACTTCGTAGTTCCAGCTCAGCTCCGGGTCGAGCTCCACCACCGCTCCCGTGGAGTTGCTGAGGATGTCCTCGGTGCGCGGTGGCGCGAACCCTCGGTGCACGCCGGTAAAAACACTGATGCGGTCGGTGGGGTTGTAGGCCACGCCGACGCCGGGCACCCATTGCGTCAAGCGGGTCGTCCCCGTCACCCCGGCGCCGGAATTGCCCAGCCGGTTGGTGCGCTCGTAGTCGATGTGCTCAACCCGCAGCCCCGGCGTCACTGCCCACTTCCCCAGCACAAAGCGGTTCTGCACAAAAGCGGAGTAGGCGGCGTTCTTGCGCTCGTTGTCCTCCACCAGCAGGCCGGTGCGCGCCGTCGGTGTCGAGCCGTTCATCTGCCGGCGGTTCTGGCGCTCGTAGTGCACACGGAAACCGAAATCGGTCTCGTTGCGGATGCCGGCAAACGAAGTCAGCGCGCGGAAGCGCGGTTCCACGCCCCAGTGGTAGTAGTCGCGCAGGCGTCCTTCGTTGCCGCAAGTGGTGTTGAGGTTCGCCATGCCGCCGCAGTTGGGGTCGGCGGCGTCATTGGGCCGCTGCGCCGAGTTGCTCGATTGCCGCCACCAGTCGCGGTAGAACAGCGCGCCGTAGAGGTTGGTGGTCATCAGCAGGCTGGAGTTGATCACGAAGGCGTGCGTGGCGGAGAAGCCGTAGCGGTCGCCGTAGAAAAAGTCGTTGGCAAACGGGTTCTGCCGCGGGTCGGCGCGGAACTCGTCCTCGCGCAAGCCGGAGTAGGTTACGTTGGACTTCTCGTTGTAATAGTTGCCCCGCAGCGTGAGCGCGTGGCGGGCGCCGAACGAAGTGATGATCTTGAAGTTGACGTCGTTGATGCCTGTGTGCACGTTGTCGCGCGCGCCGTCGCCTTGCTTGCGCAGATAGTCGAACAGGAACCCGGTTTTCTTCCAGGTCCACCCGTAGTCGCCGTGGAAGTTCAGGTAGTCGCGATTGCCACCCAGCAGCGTCAGGCGGCCGGCCGGCTTCTCCGGCGGGTTCGGAGTCAAATAATTGACCACGCCGCTCACCGTCACCGGGCCGTAAACAATCTGCCCCGAGCCTTTCAGAACCTCGATGCCCTCGTAGCGATCGATGGGCGGATGATAGTAGGAGGCGTTGTCGCCGTAGGGCGCATAGGTCAGCGGGATGCCGTCTTCGAGCAACAGCACCTTGGTCGAGCGGGTGGGGTTGACGCCGCGGATGGCGATGTGCGGGCGCGCTCCGAAGCCTTCGTCGTCGCGGACGTACACGCCGGAAACGTTGCGCAGCGCGTCGGTGAAGTTGAGCGGGTGCGTTTTCTCCAGAGTCTCCCGGTCCACCACTTCGATCGAGCCGGGCGTCTGCCGGAGTCGCTCGGGGTCCTGGGCAATGTGCGGGGCTGAGACCACGACTTGTTGCGCCAGCGGCTGGACCTGCAGGGTAAGGTCCAGTTGACGGTTCTGGCCGGCGGCGAGAGCTACCGTCTGCTGCTCCAGCACAAACCCCTGGGCGGAAACGCTCAGACGGTATTCGCCGGCCAACAGGCCCTCGAAGCTGTACGCGCCCGCGGCATTGGATTGGGTCGCCTTCTCAAGAGCAGTTCCCTCCAGCCGCAGGCGCACAAGGGCGCCCTCGACCACAGCCCCGCTGGGATCGAGCACGTGGCCGCTCAGGGAAGCCTTGGGCTCCTCCGCCCGAGCAGCCGGCAGACCCAGGAGAAGCCCAGCGGCAAGGAAAACCGTGGCGAGCCGCTTTTTCGCTCCGGCCAAGAGAGCCTCCGTATATTTGCAACTCAGTTGCAACTACCGGGGTGTAGTCTATTGCCACACCCCCCGGGAGGTCAAGCCCGAAAGCGGTCCCGACCCAAGATTCTGTTGCAAGTTGATTGCAACTGCTTGCAACGCCCGGTTCCCCGCCGGAGAGGATGACGGGTGGCAGGAGAGGTTGTTAGCGGCGGCAGTTGGTGCAGTAGCCGCCCATCTCGACGCGCGTGACCACGATATGGAAGCTGCAGTCGCGTTCGATTTGGCCCTTGAGCCGTTCGAACAGCGTGCTTTCGAACTCCATCACCTTCCCGCAGCGAAGGCAGGCCATGTGGATGTGCTCGCGCTGGGGGTGGCGCTCGTAGTAGTGGCCATCGCCGCGGATGTGCAGCAGATCGAGCTCATCAATGAGGCCGTGTCGCTTGAGCAGTTTGAGGGTGCGGTAGACGGTGACGCGGTCAATGGAAGCATCGGCCTTGCGCGCCCGCCGCAGGATCATTCCCGCGTCCATGTGCTGGTTAGCCGTCTCGATGATGCCGAGAATGGTGCGGCGCTGGCGCGTGAGACGCACCCCGCGGGCCAAAAGCTCGGCCTGCAACCGCCCCGGCGCTTCCGTCTGCGGCATCGGCATTGCGCACCTCCTGCAATCGGATTGCAATTAGTCTACCGCCCCGCCGGAATCAAATCAAGCTCCGTCTTTGTGGCTCCTACACTCTGAGCCTGTTTCCTAGTATGATTCCCTCCTCCCATGCAGCCTTGGTGGCCGCGCTCGATTCAGTGTCTCCGCGAATACAACGGCAGGACTTTTCTTTCTGACTTGATTGCGGGTGTCACGGTGGGCCTGGTGGCCTTGCCGCTGGCGATGGCCTTCGCCATCGCTTCCGGTCTGCCTCCGCAAGCCGGGCTCTATTGCGCCATTGTCACCGGCTTCCTGATTTCCGCCCTGGGTGGTTCCAAGACACAGATCGGCGGCCCGACGGGCGCCTTTGTCGTGGTCATCTTCGGCATCGTCGCCCAGCACGGCGTCTCGGGCCTGTTCATGTGCACGATGATTGCCGGTGTGCTGCTGGTTCTACTGGGCCTCACCGGTATGGGCACGGCGGTCAAGTTCTTCCCTCACCCGGTCATCCTCGGTTTCACCAACGGCATCGCCATCCTCATCGCCAGTACGCAGGTGAAGGATTTCCTCGGGCTGAAGGCCGAGCGCATCCCCGGCGAGTTCTTGGCTCGCATGGCCTGGGTCGGACAGCACCTCGATGAGTTCTCCTGGCCGGCCACGCTGCTGGCGGCGGCCTCAGTGGCGCTCATTCTGCTGGTCAACCGCTTCCTGAAGCGCGTTCCCGGGACCATCGTGGCGCTGATTCTGGCCACGCTCGCGGTTGTCGTCTTCAACCTGCCGGTGGAGACCATCGGCTCGCGGTTCGGGGGGATTCCCAGCGGCCTGCCGCAACTTCATATTCCCAAGTTCCGGCCGGATTTGATTCCGGTTCTGTTTCCGGCAGCCTTGACCATAGCCCTGTTGGGAGCGATTGAGTCGCTTATGTCGGCCGTGGTCGCCGACCGGATGAGCAACGACAAGCACAACCCCAACACGGAGCTCGTAGCGCAGGGGATCGCCAATATCGTTTCCCCGCTCTTTGGCGGCCTCCCTGCCACTGGTGCCATCGCCCGCACCGGCACCAGCATCCGCTCCGGAGCCAAGACACCGGTGGCCGGAATGGTCCACGCTCTGGTTCTGCTGTCGGTTGTGATGCTCGGCGGGCCGTTCGCCAAGCACATTCCCATCGGAGTCCTGGCTGCCATCTTGATGGTTGTCTCCTACAACATCGGCGAGTGGAAAGAGATTCGCCCGCTGCTGCGGTTGACCAAGGCCGACATCAGCGTGTGGGCCATCACTTTCGCGCTGACGGTCTTCGCCGACCTGACGATTGCCGTCGAAGTCGGGATGCTGCTGGCTGCGCTGCTCTTCATCCGCAAGGTCACGCAGACCACCACAGTTTCTGAGGTCACGGCCGGCTACGTGGACGATGGCCGCGTGCACATCCTGCAGGACAAGGAAATCCCCGACTACGCGGTCATCATCCGCATCCACGGGCCGTTTCTTTTCGGCACGGCAGACAAGCTCGTGGAAGCCACGCAGGATCTCAGCCGGTTTCCGCCCATCGTCATCCTCCGACTGCGCAACATGACCGCCATTGACGCCACGGGCCTGATGGCGCTGGAGGATTTGGCGGACCGGCTGCACGCTTCCGGTCGCCACCTGATTCTCTGCGGCGCCCGCGAGCAGCCGGCGCGGCTGATGCACCAGGCGGAGTTCGAGCGCCACATCAGCCGCGAAAACATCTGCCCGCATGTGCAGGCCGCGCTCGAGCGCGCCGGCCAAATCTTCGACCGCCGCCACCGCCACACCGAAGACGAGGAGTAGTGGTTTTAGAACTCTTCGACTCTTCGACTCTTTGACTTTTCGACTTTCTTCTAGTCGGTGGGTTCGCCGGCGGGGACAGCGGTGGAGCGCATCTGCGCGACGTAGTCTTCGATTTCCCTGACCAGCTCAGAAACGATTTGCTCTTCCGGCACGCGGCGAATGGCAACGCCGTCGCGGTAGATCATCCCATTGCCCCGCCCGGCGGCCACGCCGACGTGGGCGGTGCGCGCCTCGCCGGGACCGTTGACGGCGCAGCCCATCACCGCGACGTTAATGGGTTCCTGAATGTGAGTGATGGCGCGCTCAATCTCGCCTACGAGATCCTGAAGTCGCTCGATATCCGCGCCCGCGGGGTCAACGTGGTTGCCTGTCCCACTTGCGGGCGGCTCGAAGTTGACCTCTTCAAGATTGTCGGAGAGATTGAGCGCGCCATAACCCACATTCAGGAGCCCATCAACGTGGCGGTGATGGGCTGCGCCGTCAACGGTCCCGGCGAGGCGCGCACCGCCCACGTCGGCGTGGCCGCCGGGCGGGGCAATGGAATGATTTACCGCGACGGCGTCGCCATCCGCCGCG
>JAXIPK010000380.1:0-4458 GCA_045402975.1 Acidobacteriota bacterium | reverse complement strand
CCCGGTTGCACCTGCACTGCCGTGGTAGCCATCGTGCCCTCGCGTTCTTACTTGGCCTTGAACTTGGGCTGGCGCTTTTCGACGTAGGCGCTCAGACCTTCCTTTGCGTCCTCGCTGGTGAAAAGCAGTTGCTGCAGCTCGCGCTCCAGTCCCAGCGCTTCGCCGAAGCCGACCTCCATGCCGGTCTGCACGGCGCGCTTGATGCGGCCCACGGCGCGGCTGGCCTTGGCGGGCGGGACGAACTGGCGCGCATAGGCCATCACGTCGTCCCAGAAGCTGTCGCGGTCGAAGACGTCGTTGACCAGACCGTACTCCATCGCTTCATCGAAGGAGAAGGTGCGGCCGGTGGCCATCAGCTCGATGGCGCGCGACTTGCCGATCACACGCGCCAGCCGCTGCGTGCCGCCGGTACCGGGCAGGACGCCGAGGTTGACCTCGGGCAGGCCGATCTTGCCACCTTCCTTGCGCGCCAGGCGGATGTCGCAGGCCAGCGCAATCTCCAGCCCGCCGCCGACGGTGTGGCCGTTGAGGGCGGCAATGACCAGCTTGGGCGTCTGCTCCAGCCGGCAGAGCGTCTCGTTGGCGTGCAGGCAGAAGTAGTATTTCCATTCCGGCGTCGAAGTGGCCAGCATCTTGATGTCGGCGCCGGCGGAGAAAAACTTTTCTCCCGTGCCGCGCAGGATGATGACGTGGGCGTTCTCGTCCATGCGCGCCTGCAGGATGGCTTCATCGAGCTGGCGCATCATGGCGTGGGTGTAAGTGTTGGCGGGCGGGTCGTCCATCTCGATGATCGCGACGCCGTTTTCGTTGCGGTAGTGAATGAGCTGCTTTTCCGTGACTGCGGCTTCGGTGGCCATGTTTTCCTCCGAGTAAGTTCAGCCCGCGCGCGGGCGACCGTTGCGCGAAGCTTTGTGTCGATGCGTGGAATTGGTTGCAGCGCCGACACCCTTGAGGAACAGGCCGGCAATGTGCTCGGCGAGGGCGTCGGCGGTCGGATCCATCCGCGGGTTGTGCCAGGTATAGATCCAGTTCATCATCCCGAAGAGGCTGAGCACAGCGACGCGAGTGTTCAATCCCTTGAGGCTGCGGTCCTGCTTGAGATCCTCAACCAGGTTTCGCGCGCGGCGGTAGTAGGCGCGCTTGAGCTCGGCCACTTCAGCGGCGAACGGCGGCGTCAGGCTTTCGGCCTCGTGCGAGAGCACCTTCATCGCCTCGCGGTTCTGCAGGAAGTATTCCAGATGATTGCGGATGAAGAGGCGCAGGCGCGCTTCAGGCTGCGGCCCTGCGCCTTCGAGCTGCTCCTCCAACCTTGCCAGCAACGTGGTGAAGGAGTGCTTCTGAATGAGGTAGAGCAGCTCCTCCTTGCTCTCGACGTAATAGTAGAGGCCGGCGAGGGAGACGCGGCTGCGCTGGGCGATGTCGCGGATGCTGGCGCCTTCGTAGCCTTTGTCGTTGAAGACGCGGGTGGCGCAGGCCAGGATGTGGTCGAGCTTCTGGGTGGTGGCCGGCCGGCGCTGGACAGCGGTAGCCAAAACGAGTCGCCCTCTCTCCGGGAATCCTTATCGAACGTTCGTTCGAATTCTAGTCCTCTGCCCCGCCCCTGTCAAGCCCGCCGCAATCGGTTGCGACCGGCGGCGCGGCTACCGCATCCATTAAGTGGCTGAGGTCCAGGAGGACGCTTGCCAGAGGCGGCGGCGTCGGGCAGAATGGAATCTTCGTGCAAGCGTTCTGGTTTCCCTTCCGGGCGGATTGATGCCTACGCATCTGGCCAACGAGACGGAACTGGTGGAGGCGGCGCGGGGCGGCGACGCCGAGGCCTTCACCACGCTGGTCAACCAGTACGACCGCAACATCTACCGGCTGGCGCTGAACATCACTGGCAACCCGGACGATGCCGAGGATGTGCTGCAGGAAACGTTCCTCAAGGCCTTCGCCAACCTGGAGCGCTTCAAGGGCAACTCGCGCTTCTACACCTGGCTGGTGCGCATCGGGGTGAACGAAGCCCTGATGAAGCTGCGCAAGCGCAAGGCCGCCCGGACGGTCTCGCTGGACGAGCCGGTGGAGACGGGCGACGAAGAGTCGATCCCGCGCGAGCTGGCCGACTGGGGCGAGAACCCCGAGCAGCGCTACGCCCGGCAGGAGCTGCAGGAAATCCTGGCCGGGGCGCTGGCCGAGCTCGACCCCGCCTTCCGCATCGTGGTCTACCTGCGCGACGTGGAAGACCTCTCGACCGAAGAGACGGCCGAGATGCTGAACCTCTCGGTGCCAGCCGTGAAATCGCGCCTGCTGCGCGGGCGGTTGAAGCTGCGCGAGAGCCTGGCGCGGCGCTTCCGGCCCGGCGCGCCGACGGCCGAGCGGCAGAAGGCTCCGGGCAAGCTGCGCCAGTGGCTGAATCGTTGGAAGCGAGGATAAGAGCGTGAACTGCGGCGAAGTGATTCGAGTGCTGAACGAGTACCTGGAAGGCGAGCTGGACGCGGCGCTGCTGGCCGACCTCGGCGAGCATCTGAAGAAATGCGACGACTGTCGCGTGGTGGTCGACACCACGCGCAAAACCATCCAGCTCTATTGCAACTGCGAGCCCCTTCCCCTCCCCGTGAGCGTGAAGCAACGACTGGAAGCGGCTCTGGCGCGCAAGCTGGACGGCGCCCAGTCCTGATGTGTTTGGATTCTCTCGCCCTGCGTCCAGCTTTTCCCCGGCAATGCGCATCTTTGTTAGTGTATGTGTGTGACTGACGCAGTGCCCGGCGCCCGTGTGCTCAGGGCGACGCTTGTCGCCTTGCTGTTTGTGCTCCTGCCGGCTTTCGGCGCGCCTTCGCGGCTGGCGGCCAACGACGTGGACCCGTGGGTGTATGCCCACGCCGGCCTCGACCATTTCTACAACGTCGAGCATGCGGAGGCGATTGCGAATTTCAAGAAGGCTGTAGAGAGCGACCCGAACAACGTTCTCTTCCACAACTACCTCGCCAACGCCTACCTGTTTTCCGAGCTGCGCCGGCTGGGCAAGCTGGAGGGGAACCTCTACGACGCCAGCAACTCCTTCCTGAAGGAAAAAAGCCCCGAGCCCAACCCGCAGGCCATCGCGCGGTTCAAGGAGCAGCTCGAGTGGGTCAAGAAGACCTGCAACGCACGGCTGGAGAAGAATCCGAAGGACGTGGAGGCGCTCTACGCTCTGGGCGCCGCCCACGGCATGGAAGCCAACTACCTTTTTACCATCGAGAAGAAGTGGTACGACGCGCTCGGCGCCGGCGGCAAGGCCAACGACCTGCACGAAAAGGTGCTCAAGCTCGACCCCAACTATCAGGACGCCAAGCTGATTCCCGGCGCCTACCAGTACGTGGTGGGGAGCATCCCGCGCAGCGTGAAGTGGCTGGCATTTCTGTTCGGCTTCCGCGGCAGCCGCGAAAAAGGCATCGCCATGCTGCAGGAGACGATGGTGCACGGCAAGCTGGCTTCCACCGACGCCTCGTTTCTGCTGGTGGTCATCTACAACCGCGAAAAGCAGTTTGACTACGTGCGCCGGCTGCTGCAAACCTTGTCCGGCTACTTCCCGCGCAATCCGCTGGTGCGGCTGGAAATTGCCCGCAGCTACGTCAAGGAAGGCCAGCTCGACAACGCACTGCAACACTACACCCAGGTGGCCACGGAGCTGGACACCGGGAAGTTCGGTCAGGGCAAGGTGCCGCGCGAGCGCCTGTGGTATCAGATCGGGACGCTCTACCAGCAGCAGGGGAAGCTGAGCGAAGCGCTCGAGGCCTACGCCAAGGTCACCGACCATAGCGACAGCGACGGTCTGGTGAAGGCGCACGCCGGGCTGCGGCGCGGCGAAATCTTCGCCGCGCAGAACCGGATGGACCGCGCCCGGGCTGAGTACGAGCGCGTGGCGGCGATGCCCTTTGACGAGCCGCGCCGCCTGGCCCAGGAGCGCCTGCGGGCGATGCAGAGCGGCCCCGCCCGCTGACCAGCTAACAACTAGTCGCCGAAGGAAATGCCGGAAGCGCGGGCGGCGCGAATGAGGTCGCTCGAGGGGTCGACGGTGCGGTAGACGCCGATGGCTTCTTCGATGCGGCAGGCGACGATCTCCCCACAGCGCAGCGCCACCATGTGGCCGAACTTGCCCTGCGCCAGCAGGTCGGCGGCGGCGACCCCGAAGCGCAGGCCGAGCACGCGGTCAAACGCCACCGGCGTGCCTCCGCGCTGGATGTGGCCCAACACCGTCACCCGCACGTCCTTGCCGGTGTGCTGCCGCACCGAGTAGCCGAGCGTGTTTCCCACCTGGCCGGGCTTGGCCTCGGGCATAGGCTTGCCGTCGGCGTCTTTCTCGGGAAACTTGATGCCCTCGGCAACGACGATGACGCTCGACTTGCGCCCCAGGCTCTCCCGCTCGAGGATTTTGTTGCAAACATTCTGAATCGTGAAGGGAATCTCCGGCAGCAGGATGATGTCGGCCTTGCCGGCCAG
>JAXIPK010000140.1:0-3191 GCA_045402975.1 Acidobacteriota bacterium | reverse complement strand
CCTTCGAGAAGTACCACGGCCGTTTCCACAACGACTTCCTGCACCCGTTCGTTGTCACCGCGGTCACGAGCCAGTACGACCAACACTCTAACTTCTTCAAGCATTGGAATTCGAGCCGCGGGGGGTTCGACCTCATTCAGTTTGGTGCCGGGCGCTTCGGTATCGGCGTTGAGACTCAGCGCATACTGATCACGGAGTCCGACCGGCGCTCTTCCAATCCTCTCTTTACGCCCGACAATTGCTACGCCAGCGGATTCCAATCCGCCTCGGCCTGTTATTCGCCTTCCTTTCGCGAAGGCGACCGCCGCTACGGCGTCGCTCTCCGGATCTATCTTGATCGCCCGAAGTGAATTAGGTGGGGGACTGGTTCTGTGGCGTGCTTGAAGGTCTACTAGAACAGCGCCTGAAACCGCGGGTCGCTGCGCAGGTTGTCGAGGTCGGAGTCGTGTTCCGCCCACCGCTTGTACCAGTAGGCGTGGGTCATGGCCTTCGCCAGGCATTCAATGCCTTTGTCCACCTGTCCCAGCAGAGAATAAACGCAGGCCACGTTGTAGAGAATTCCGCAATCTTCGGGATCTATCGCCAGCGCCCGCCGCGCCCAATCCAGGCTGCGGGACTTCTCGCCCAACTGGCAGAGCGCGTTGGCGCCCATGTAGAGCGCCCGCGCGTCGTCGGGATGAAGCTCCAGGTGCTTCTCCGCCGCAATCAAGGAGCGGCGATAGGCATCTTGGGCTTCCTCCGGTCGACTCAGCCCCTTGAAGACCATCCCCAGCAACGCGGGTGCCTGGTAGTCCTCCGGCTTCACCTGCGACGCCTTCTCGAACAGGCGCGCGGCCTCGTCCAGCTTGCCCTGCTGGAAGCAGGAACGCCCATAGAAGTAGTAGCCCTCGAAGAGTTTGGGGTCGAGCCGCGTGGCGGTCTCGAACTCCATCTGCGCGTCGTCGTAGCGCTTGCTGAGTGAGATGGCCAGCCCGCGCGAGACGTGCGCCTCGGCCAGCTCCGGATCGAGCAGCAGCGCCCGGCGGCTCGCCTCCTCCGCCGCTTTCAGGTTCTCCTCGCTGGCGTCCCAGTACATATAGAGGTAGGAGTGGCAGTCGGCTACTCCGGCATAGGCGCGCGCGTACCCCGGGTCAATCTCAATCGCCCGCGTGAAAAGCTGCCGCGCGTAGTCGTACCCGCGCCGCCGGAACTGGTGGAAGAACTGCCGCCCGCGCAGGTAATAGTCGTAAGCCTTCACGTCCGCCGTGGGCGTCTTGGCGATGGCCTTCTTTTCCTTTTCGGTCAGCATCACCTGCATCGCCTTGGCGATGCTGCGCACAATCTCGTCCTGAATCGCGAAAACGTCTTCCATCTGCCTGTCGTAGCGCTCCGCCCAGGCTCCATGCCCGGTTGCGGTCTCGATGAGCTGCGCGTTCACCCGCAGCCGCGTCCCGGCCCGCCGCACGCTCCCTTCCAGCACGTAGGTGGCGTTCATCTGCTGGCCTACTTGTGTCGCCGTCTGGCCTTTGTCGCGAAACGCCAGCACCGCCGAGCGCGACAGCACGTGCAGACCTTTGAGCTTGAAGAGCTCCGTAATCAAGTCTTCCGTAATCCCGTCGCGGAAATACTCATCCTCTTTGTCCCCGCTCAGGTTCTCGAAATAGAGCACCGCCAGCGTTTTCTCTTTTTCCGGGCCGCCCTCTTCGGCGGCTTCCGCCTTCACTCGCCCCGAATCCAGTTGCTGCCGGACCCGCCGCAAGTCGGCGCGCAGGTCGGCGGCGGTCTGGTAGCGGGCGTCGCGGCTCTTTTCCAGGGCCTTCTGAATGATGCGGTCGAGCTCCGGCGGCACCCCGGTGTTCAGCCGCAGCGGTGCTGTTGGCGCACGGCGCAGGATGGCGTCGAAAACCACGGCCGAGGTGTTGCCGGAGAACGCCTGCTTTCCGGTGGCCATTTCGTAGAGCACCGCGCCCAGCGAAAACAAATCCGTCCGCGCGTCCAATTCCTCCCCGCGCGCCTGCTCGGGCGACATGTAGGCCACCGTGCCCACCGCGCTGCCCGGGCTGGTTAGGTTCGGGTCCATCGTGACGGCGTCGTCGGCGCTGCTCGCCGCCCCGCCGCCGCGCGCAATCAGCTTGGCCAGGCCGAAGTCGAGAATCTTGGCCTGCTGCCGCTCGGTGATGAAGAGGTTTCCCGGCTTGATGTCGCGGTGGATCACCCCGCGCTTGTGGGCCGCGTCCAGCGCGTCGGCGATTTGCACGCCCCATTCCAGCACCTGTTCGATGGGAATCGGCTGGCCTTCGATGCGCCGCGAGAGCGTCTGCCCTTCCAGCAACTCCATCACGATGAACGGCCGCCCTTCGTGCTCCCCGATGTCGTAGATGGTGCAGATGTGCGGGTGGTTCAGCGCCGAAGCTGTGCGCGCCTCCCGCTGGAACCGCTCCACCGCCTGGCGGTCGCGGGCGATTTCTTCCGGCAGGAACTTCAGCCCCACCGGGCGGCCCAGGCGCACGTCCTCCGCCTTGTAGACCACACCCATGCCGCCGCCGCCCAGCTTTTCCAGAACGCGGTAGTGCCCTACGATCTGTCCAATCATGGATTCTCT
Organism: Acidobacteriota bacterium; assembly: GCA_045402975.1. Taxonomy (GTDB): domain Bacteria; phylum Acidobacteriota; class Terriglobia; order Acidiferrales; family 2-02-FULL-67-57; genus JACPRL01. The sequence goes on along the minus strand of JAXIPK010000140.1, from coordinate 610 downwards.
TTGAACGAGAGAGCAATCATAGGGTAGCCGGCGCGGCAAGTCAAACGTGACAACAGCTGTTGTCATCCCGCTTGCCCTGAGCGAAGCCGAAGGGAGCGGAGTCCCGACGTAGTCGGGACGTAGTCGTCGAAGACCCTGAGCGAAGTCGAAGGGAGGGACCCGCTTTTCTGCCTACTCCCCCACAGCCGCCAGCAACTCCAGCGGATTCACCCGCGCCCCACCGACGCGCGCCGCCCAGTGCAGGTGCTCCGCCGTGACTCGCCCCGTGGCGCCCACCGTTCCCAGCGGCGCGCCAGGTTCCACCACTTCGCCGGCCTTTACACTCAACGTTGCCAGGTGCGCATAGAAGGTGTAGAGCCCCAGACCGTGGTCGAGCACCACGGTGTTCCCGGAATAGAAGAAGTCTTCCGCCAGCACGACGCGCCCCCGCTGCGCCGCCCGCACCGGCGCGCCCTCCTTGGCCGGGAAGTCTTCACCCGAGTGCGGCGAGCGCGGCCGCCCGTTCAAGAAGCGCCGCCGCCCGAAGTTCCTGCTCGCCTTCACACCCTCGACCGGCGAGCGAAAGGCCCCGCTCCACAACCGTTCCGGCGTCACCACGGCGAAGATTTCC
>JAXIPK010000211.1:0-1641 GCA_045402975.1 Acidobacteriota bacterium | reverse complement strand
GCATGGCCACTTCGGTGCCTTCTTCGAGGAAGAAGTCGCGCGCCAGCAGCATCCCGGCGCCGGCCAATACCACCAGGCACACAAGTGCAGCGATGCCTTTACGGCTGATTCTGGAAGTTTGCATCGATGAGCCCTGAGCCCCTCCCGGCTACAGCCGGCAACACCCTCAACCAACTTTGTATTGTATATGAAGATGGCATAGAGCGGTCAAAGGTTTTCTCGAAAGCGCCGCGGGCCGGTTGCGCGGGCGCGGGCTTCCGTCTAGAATCCTGAAACCTGTATGAGCACAACACAGCCAGTGCGCAGCGAGGGAGCCGAGGCGGGCGTCGCCGCCCGGGGGATTACGGTAGAGCTCGGGCACGCCACCGTGGCGGCTTTCGAGCAGGCTTTGGCGGTCGTCCGGCGGCACCCGACCTACCAGGAGTTCGGCGAAGGGAAGACCCTGCGCGTGCGGGCCACCTACCAGTTCGATGAGCTCGAGGCCCTGCACGAAGTCAAAGAGGCCGCCTGGGAGCTACGGCAGAAGCACTGCTGGATCGACGGCAAGGAAGTCCCCTGGCACGAGATGGCGGAGATGACCTACTGCTTCCGCGAGTACCTGCGGCGCCCGCGGCGCGAGCACTGTTTTTACGACGGCAACTTCTGGAGCACCTGGGGCTGCAAGTACGCGGTGGCCAACCTGGCCGACCGCATCAACACCGAGTGGTTGACGTTCGGGCGGTTGGATGCCGACGGCGCCTGGGTGTTCGACAAGGCCCGCATCGCCGAGCTGGTCCGCCAGCGGCTCTACACCAGCTTCCATCTCTGTCCGGCCTTCGATGAAGAATTCCTGAACCACGTGCTGGAGGTTTTTCCGGAACGCGTCGACCCGGTGGCCGACGACCGCTGGCGGCACGTGCGCAACCGCCAGGGTGAAATCATTCACATCGGCCCCAAGGATGTGGACGCCGCCAAGAAGATTGTCTACGAGATGCAGGAGAAAATCCGCCAGCGGCGCGCCGGGCAGACGGTGCAGGAAAACGGCAAGAAGCCCATCCCCAACGAGTACCTCCGCCTCTATCCGAGCGGGGCCAAGACCGTGAAGAAGTAGTAAGCCGCGCCTTCTACTTCACGGCCTCGAACCAGAACTCCATCACTTTCCCGCGAATGACCAGGCACAGGTACTGCTCCCAAAACTTGCGGAACAAGCGGGAGTGGTTCACCAGCAGCCCAAAGCCCAGCCAGCGCCACAGGCGCAAGAGCTGGACTTTGACTCGCAGCTCCCGGAAGCGCGCCGGAGAGTAGAAGCCATAATCCTCGCGCCCGGTGAAGTAGCTGAACGACTGGGTGGTGAGGTGCCAGCGGTGCGTCGGATCGGTGAACGAGCTGACGTCACTGTAGTGCGGCGTAACCAGGTAGAGCCGTCCGCCGGGCCGCAGGAGCCGGTGGACCTCCTCCATGAAGCGGATGACGTTTTCGGTGTGCTCGACGACGTGGACGGCGCGGACTTCGTCGAAGGAGTTGTCGGCGAAAGGAAAGGGCGGGCGGTCGAGGTTGCAGAGCACATCGGCGACGCTGCGGGGGTTGTTGTCGACACCGATGGCGCCGGGATATTTGTTGCGCCCGCAGCCGAGGTCAAGCACGCGCGGCATTGGTTGCCTC
>JAXIPK010000150.1:0-3442 GCA_045402975.1 Acidobacteriota bacterium | reverse complement strand
GTGGACTTCGACCAGCGCGCTCATGCCGAGCTGCTTGCCCAGAGTAAGGAGGGGGCGCATCTCCGCGGACGACAGAATAGCGGCAATTAAGAGGAACGCGTCGGCGCCAGCAGCGCGCGCTTCGAACAGTTGATAGGAGTCGAAAAGAAAGTCCTTGCGCAGCACGGGCACGCCGACGAGCTTGCGGACCGCCTGCAGATCTTCGAGCGAGCCCTGAAAAAACTCCGGCTCGGTGAGGACAGAGAGGGCGCAGGCGCCGGCGGCTTCCAGCGCGGGGGCGAGAGCGGCGGGGTTGTATGCCCGGCGCAACAGCCCGCGCGAGGGCGAAGCTTTCTTGAGCTCGGCGATGATGTTGAGCCCATCGCGGCGCAGCCCAGCGGCAAAATCGCGCGGTGGCGGCGCGGCCGCGGTGCGCTCCTCGAGCTTGGCGGCAGGAGTTGTCTGCTTGACCTGTGCAAGCGCCTGGCGGCGCGCGGCGACGATGCGCTCCAGGATGTCGGCAGCTTGTGTGCGCGGCGTGCTCGCCACAGTGGGTTCTCCGTGAAAAGAAGAAACTCGTATGCTAGCCCCCGCCCCACAGCAAGTCAAACCGACGGATGGCAGACAGGAATGTCTGCCCCACGGGCAGGGAAAAAGCAGGCCCCTCGCCTGTCCTCCTGCAGAGCGGGAGGCCAGACTCGGACTGACAGCAGGGGGGAAGGTGCGTCTCCGGCGGCGTCGCGGTCGTACTAGCAGGTGGCACAGCCGGAGGGCGAGGGGGCCTTGTTCATGAGCTCAGAAGCCAGGTTGCGCTTGATCGAAATCCTGCAACAGGCGTACTCGGGCGAGCTGGCGGCGGCCTATGCCTACCGTGGGCATTGGCGCTCGCTGCGCGATGCAGATGACCGCAGCCGCATCCGGAAAATTGAAGAGGAGGAGCTGCACCACCGGCACCTGGTCGGCGAGATGCTGCGGCAGCTCGGCGCGCGGCCCAGCGCGCTGCGGGAAGGGCGGGCGATTTTGATCGGGCGCACGCTGGGGTTGCTCTGCCACCTCGCCGGCTGGTTCGCACCCATGTACGCGGCGGGAAGACTCGAGAGCCGCAACATCCGCGAATACGAAGAGGCCGCCCGGAGCGCGAAAGACTGCGGCTGCGAAGACCTGCTTCCCTGCCTGCTCGCCATGGCGGAAGTGGAGTGGGAGCATGAGCGCTACTTCCGCTCCAAGGTGCTGAGCCATCCGTGGGCGCGCTACTTTCCACCCTGGGAGGCGCCGCCGCCGAAAGAGGCGATTCGCGCCGGCTACGCTTAGGCGTCTGGTTCTGGTATGCCTCTGGCATGCGTTGCAACGCGTTGTGCACGCATAACGCATGTCCGGGCAGGCCGACCCCCCGCAGTTGACCACTGCTGCAAGGGTGGGCTATAAAAGAGTTGCCGTAACAGGGTAGCCTCGCTCGAGTTTTCGGGGGTATCGTCTAGGGGCTAGGACGCCAGATTCTCAATCTGGAAACCCGGGTTCGATTCCCGGTACCCCTACCAACCTCACGGATCAAGACCGCTGTCGCAAGCTCTTTCCTGACCTGAGGTCCCTCGCTTCCGCCTACGCTCTGCGAGCTCCGGCGGACACGCCGCTCGGGATTTCGCCTGCGGGCTCCCGTCCCGGCTGCGCCGGGACTCACCCCGCACAGCGGCTCAAGTTCGATTTCCGGTGCCCCTACCATTCGTTCTCAATAATTGCTTCGAGCTCATCGCTGAGGACGCGGCTGGCGGCGCGGGTCTTGTCGCCCAGGTCGCCGGCGTTGGAGGCGATGACGACCACCAGGTCGAGCTCGGGGTAGACTTTGATGACAGCGTTGTGGCCGAAGTCTTCCGTGCCGCGCGTCCAGAGCGCCAGCCGGCCACGAGCGGTTCGGGAGCGGTACCAGCCGTAGGCGATTTCCGTCTCGCCGCGCTGGAGGTAGCTGCGCAGCAGCTTGTCGCGCGAAGCGGCGCTCAGGATGCGTCCGGCGAAAAGCGCCTGCTGCCAGCGGAAAAGATCTTCGGCAGTTGAATACGCGCCGACTGCACCGCGGAAGCCCCAGTTGGGTTGGGCTATCGGCCCCGATGGCTCCCGCCGCACCGACGCGAACTTCTTCGCATCGCGCACGCTCACCATTCCCCAGAAGCCTGACTGCTTCAGACCGGTGGGCTGGAAAAGGCGCTGGCGCAGGTAGCCTTCGAAGCTCTGGCCAGAAACCAATTGCACGATGATGGCCAGCAGGTTGTAGTTGTCGTTGGCGTAGCGGAACTCTTCGCCGGGCGGCCCGGCGAGTGGGGCGGCGCAGAGGGCCTTCAGGGCGCCCTCCAAGTCGGTGACGCCGTCGCCGGCGTAGTTCTGCGCCAGGCCGGAGGTGTGCGTAAGCAGTTGGTGAAGCGTGATGGCCTGCTTATCGGGAGGGACGCCGGGGAGGAACTTCGCTATTGGGTCAGAAGTCGAGAGTCTCCCGTCCTCTTCGAGCTTCAGAATGGCGGCGGCGGTGAACTGCTTGCTGATGGAGGCGACCCAGTAGCGGGTGTCGGGCGTGGCTCGGCGAGTGTGCTTCGAGTCCGCCCAGCCGTAGCCGCGGTTGAGCAGTATGCGCCTGCCACGTGCCACCAGCACGGAGCCCGAGAATCCGCGCGCGGTGGATGCTTGCAGGTGGAGGTCGAGCTGGCGGGCGAGCTCCTTGTCGTCTGTTTTGGAGCCGGCCGGGAGGACGATGGCGGCAAGCAAGAGAACCAGAATGAGAGCGAGGCGACGCTGCATAGCCGCCGAGCATACCGCACAAAAGGACAGGCATGCACGCGCTTGTGCCGAGTGTCCCGCTGCGCTACGATGCGGTGGGAGGCGGCCATGCACCTGCTCTGGTTTCTGCTGATTGGACTCGTCGCCGGCTGGCTGGCGGGCAAGGTCTTCCGCGGGCGCGGCTTCGGAGTGATCGGCGACATCATCGTCGGCATTCTCGGAGCTCTGGTAGGAGGCTACTTGTTCCGGCTGGTGGGGTTCACCGCCTATGGAACTCTGGGTTCTCTGCTCACAGCCTTTATCGGCGCGATTGTCCTGCTGGCCATCATGGGTTGGATCGCCAGGAAGTGACGTCGGTCCGCGGCGGAGAAAGAAAAAGAATCAAGCTGAATGCCGGGCCGGCACTTGGTCCCTGCCAGCGCGCAGACTACGGGCCCAGGAGTTCATCCACCGGCTTGAGGCGCGGCACGTGGGCGCAAAGGATTTTAACTACCACGAGCAGCGGAACAGCCATCAGCGCCCCGGCGACGCCCCAGACCCATCCCCAAAACAGGAACCCGACGAAAATCACCACGGGATTCAACATCAGGCGCTGCCCCAGCACCAGGGGTGTAATCCCGAAACTCTCCGTCGCATGCAAGGCCAGGTAGGTCACTCCTACGACTACGATCCACCCCGGACTATCAAAGGTGAAGGCCCC
>JAXIPK010000267.1:0-4130 GCA_045402975.1 Acidobacteriota bacterium | reverse complement strand
TACACCGCGCCCACCGCGATTCGCGCCTTCATGAAGTGGGGCCCTGAGCACATCTCGAAACACGACCTCTCGCGCCTGCGCCTCATCGGCACCGTGGGCGAGCCCATCAACCCTGAGGTCTGGGTCTGGTATCACGAGACGGTCGGCGGCGGCCGCTGCCCGGTGGTCGACACCTGGTGGCAGACCGAGACCGGCCACGCTCTCATCACGCCGCTGCCCGGCATCACCGCGCTTAAGCCCGGCTCAGCGACGTTCCCCTTCCCGGGAATTTCCGCCGAAGTGGTGGACGCCGCGGGCAAGCCGGTGAAAGTCGGCGGCGGCTATCTGGTTCTGACGCGCCCGTGGCCGGGGATGCTGCGCGGCATCTGGCGCAACCCCGAGCGCTACAAGGCCGGTTACTGGTCTCGCTTTCCTGGTTGGTACTTCACCGGAGATGGGGCGAAGCGCGACGAAGACGGCTACTTCTGGCTGCTGGGGCGTGTGGACGACGTTTTGAATGTCGCCGGCCACCGCATCGGCACCGCCGAAGTTGAAAGCGCGCTCGTCGCCCACCCGGCCGTCGCCGAGGCGGCCGTGGTCGGGATTCCGCACGAGATCAAAGGCGAGGCCATCGCCGCCTTTGTGACGCTGAAGGATCACCACGGCACGCGCGACCCAGTCGAGTTGATCGACGACCTCACCGAGCACGTGGTGAAGAAAATCGGCGCCATCGCCCGCCCTGAAAAGGTCATTTTCGCCGCCGACCTGCCCAAGACCCGCAGCGGCAAAATCATGCGGCGCCTGCTGCGCGATGTCGCCACCGGCCGCGCCCTGGGCGACACCACCACCCTCGCCGACCCCGGCGTCATCGAAACCCTGAAATCCCGATACGCGGAAGAGGAATGAGACGGTAACTGGTAACTGGTGACGGGTAACTGGTAAACTGATTCTTCCCATGGGACTGGTCAATCTACCAATTCTTCAACCGATTCCGCGGGAGCCGCGGCCGCCGTGGCTCAAAGTGCGCCTGCCGGGCGGGGAGAACTACACTCACCTGAAAGGCCTGATGGGGCGGCTGGAGCTCCATACCGTTTGCGAGTCGGCGCGCTGCCCCAACGTGGCCGAATGCTGGGGCCACGGCACCGCTACCTTTATGATTCTCGGCAACCTCTGCACGCGGGCCTGCGGCTTCTGCGCCGTGCCCCACGGGCGCCCAATCTCGCTCGACAACGACGAGCCGCGCCGTGTGGCCGAAGCCGTTGCCGCCATGCGCCTGCGCTACGCGGTCGTTACTTCGGTCAACCGCGACGACCTGCCCGACGGCGGCGCGGCCATCTTCGCCGACACAATCCGCGCCATCCGCGCCCAAGTGCCCGGCTGCAAGATCGAAGTCCTCATCCCCGACTTCCGCGGCAATTGGGAGGCGCTCGCCACCGTGGTCGAGGCCGCGCCCGAAGTCTTGAACCACAACACTGAAACCGTGCCGCGGCTCTACCGCCATGTGAGGATGGGCGCGGTGTACGAGCGCTCGCTCGAGTTGCTGCGCCGCGCCAAGCTGCTCAACCCGAAGCTCCCTACCAAAAGCGGCATCATGGTCGGCCTGGGCGAAACCTACGACGAGATTCTTGAAACCCTACGCGACCTGCGCGCCCAGGAGGTCGACATCCTCACTGTCGGCCAGTACCTTCAGCCCACGCGCGAGCACCTGCCTATCGCCCGCTTCGTCCACCCCGACGAGTTCGCGCAGATCAAGCGCGACGCTCTCGCCCTCAGCTTCAAGCACGCAGAGTGCGGCCCGCTGGTGCGCTCGTCCTACCACGCCCACGAGCAGGAAGCCGCCGCCCACCGTTGAAGACGGCAGGGGACTACCCCTGCCCTACCCAATTTCCTTCCAGCATGACTGGGTAGGGCGAGGCCTTGTGCCTCGCCGGCTTGTTTTCTCTGCGCCCTCTGCGGCGAGTCTTTTCGCGAGTCGCTAATCGCCAGTCGCCAGTCACGTTTTTCTTGCTATCCTGTCGCCTCCGTCATGGCCATTGCTGAGGAAAAGCTGATCCGCGGGCTGGGCCTCAAGGAAGCCACTGCGCTCAACATGATCGACATGGTGGGCGTGGGCCCGTTCATCACCATCCCGCTCATCCTCGGCGCCATGCACGGCCCGCAGGCCATGCTGGGCTGGCTGGTCGGCGCGCTGCTGGCGCTGTGCGACGGCCTGGTGTGGGCGCAGCTCGGCGCCGCCATGCCGCACGCCGGCGGCACCTACGTTTTTCTCCGCGAAGCGTTCGGCCCGCGCAGCTGGGGCCGCTTGCTCAGCTTTCTTTTCATCTGGCAGATGCTTTTCCGCGCCCCGCTCTCGATGGCCTCCGGCCTCATCGGCTTCGCCGACTACGCCGACTACCTGCTGCCCGGCCTGCTGGCGCCCGACGGCGGCCGCACCCTCGAGCACCGCTTACTGGCCGGCGGCGTCGGCTTGTTCATCATCTTTCTCCTCTACCGCCGCATCACCACCATCGGCCGCATCTCGCTTTACCTTTTCGTCGTCGTCTTCGCCACCATCGCCTGGATTATTTTCGGCGGGCTCACGAACTTCAATGTTGCGAACGTCCTCGACTTCCCCGCCGGCGCGTTCGACTTCTGGCAGTTCGCCTTCTGGACCGGCCTGGGCAACGCCATGCTGGTGGCGCTCTATGACTACCTCGGCTACCAGAACGTCTGCTACCTGGGCGCGGAAATCCGCCAGCCGGCTCGCGTCATCCCCCGCGCCATCCTGATCTCCATCCTTGCCATCGCCGCCATTTATCTGGTGATGAACATCGGGCTCATCAGCGTGATTCCCTGGCGCGAGGCACTGGGCTCGAAGTACATCGTCTCGGTTTTCATGGAGCGTCTCTATGGGGCGACCGCGGCGCGCATCGTCACCGCGCTCATCCTGGTTGCTGCCTTCGCTTCGGTGTGGTCGCTGATGCTCGGCTACTCGCGCATCCCCTACGCTGCCGCGCTCGACGGCGGTTTCTTCCGCGTCTTTGCCCGCGTGCATCCGGAAAAAAACGTCCCGCACATTTCGCTGCTCGCCGTCGGCGGCGTCACCGTCGCCTTCAGCCTGCTGTTCAAGCTGCGCGAGGTCATCGTGGCGCTGATGGCCATCCGCATCCTGATTGAGTTCGTCGCCCAGGCGGTGGCCATCTTCGTGCTCGACCGCCGCGGGATGCAGTTCCCCTTCCGCATGTGGCTTTATCCGCTGCCAGCGCTGGCCGCCATCGTGATGTGGCTGGGGCTGTTCCTCGCCACGGGAAAAACGTTTATTCTGGTGGGTCTGGGCGTGCTGGCTTTGGGCGTCCTGGTTTATCTGCTGCGCGCCCACAGGTTGCACGAATTCCCGTTCGCGGAAACGACATGAAAATAGTGCGCGCCGCCATCGCGGCTCTCTCACTCCTGCTGGCGGCCACTGCTGCGGCGGCGCTGGGCCCGGAGCTGGACGCGCAGCTGGCGCGGCTGCCGCGCCTGGGCACCATCGTCTACATCACGGCTCACCCCGACGATGAAAGCGGCCCCGTCATTACTTACTACGCGCGCGGCCTCCACGCTCGGGTCGTCCTGCTGTGTCTCACGCGCGGCGAAGGCGGGCAGAACCAGACCGGCCCCGAGCTGGGCGAAGAGCTGGCGCAGGTGCGCATGCGCGAGCTGCGCGCCGCTGTTGCCGGCTACGGCGCTGAGGTGCGCTTCCTGGGCGCGCAGGATTTCGGCTACTCGAAATCGGTCGAAGAAACTTTTCGTGTCTGGGACGAAACCAAAGTCCTCGCCGAGCTGGTGCGGCAGATTCGCGAGCTGCGCCCGCTGGTGGTGATGTCGGCGTGGACGGGAACCGAGCGCGATGGCGGCGGCTCGCATCACCGCGCCGCCGGTATGCTGGCCCGCAAGGCCTTCGCGCTGGCCGGCGACCCGAAAGCATTTCCCGAGCAGATTGCCCGCGGCTACCAGCCCTGGCAGCCGCGCTACTTCCTGACGCGCAACTGGACGGGCGAAGGCGAGGGCCCGCAGATCGCCATCCCCGTCACCGAGACCGATCCCGCCACCGGCAAGACCTATGAAGAGCTCGGCTGGGAGGCCTTTCGCAACCATCACAGCCAGGGTATGGGGTCCATCACGTTGGACCG
>JAXIPK010000063.1:0-2345 GCA_045402975.1 Acidobacteriota bacterium | reverse complement strand
TGGTGGCCCGGCTGCGGACCTGGTGCCGGCTTTGACTGCTTGGCCACGTCGTGAACGTGGCACTCTTGATTCTGCTCTGGCAGATGCGATAGAAGGCACACAATGAAGCCCGGAGAATCCACGGTTCGCGTCTGGGTGGGCCTCGACCCGCTCCAGGCGGAGATGATGAAGCAGATGCTGCTCGACAACGGCATCGAGTGCTTCCACGACCGCAGCGTCGAGGTCTTGCCGCTGGGCAGCATGGGCGAGATCGGGCTCTGGGTGAGCAAGGAGAATGAAGCCCGCGCCCGCGAGCTGCTCACCGCGCTCGAAGACGAGATGAGCGAGGCGCTGGACGCTGAGGTGGACGAAGAAGACGATTCGGAGGCGTGAGACAAGGAGAGCGACATGACGGATGAACGCAAGCGGCAACTGGAAGTGGCGATGACCCAGATCGAAAAGCAATTCGGCAAGGGCACGATCATGCGTCTGGGGATGAAGGATGCGTTGGTCGAGGTGCCGGTGATTTCGACCAGTTGCCTTTCCATTGACGCCGCGCTGGGTGTGGGCGGCATGCCTCGGGGCCGCGTGGTGGAAATCTTCGGTCCCGAGGCCGGCGGCAAGACCACACTGGCGCTGCACGTCATCGCCGAAGCGCAGAAGCAGGGCGGGATGGCGGCCTTCATTGATGCCGAGCATGCGCTCGACGCCAAGTACGCCCGCGCCCTGGGCGTAGACGTCGACAACCTCCTGGTCTCGCAGCCCGACTACGGCGAGCAGGCGCTGGAAGTAGCGGAGACTCTCATCCGCTCCGCCGCCGTCGACGTCGTCGTGGTGGATTCGGTGGCGGCGCTGGTGCCCAAGGCTGAGCTCGACGGCGACATGGGCGACCCGCAGATGGGTTTGCAGGCGCGCCTGATGTCGCAGGCGCTGCGCAAGCTCAAAGCCATCGTCAACAAGTCCGGCACCTGCCTGATTTTCATCAACCAGTTGCGGGAAAAAATCGGCATCATGTACGGGAACCCGGAGACCACGCCCGGCGGGCGCGCGCTCAAGTTCTACTCCGACGTCCGGATTGACGTGCGCCGCATCGCCGCCATCAAGGAAGCCGAGCGCATCATCGGCAATCACACCCGCGCCAAGATAGTGAAGAACAAGCTGGCAGCGCCTTTCCGCGAGGCCGAGTTCGACCTCATCTACGGAGAAGGCATCTCGCGCGAGACCGATCTGCTCGACCTCGCCGTCACCCACGGCATGGTGGAGAAAAGCGGCGCCTGGTTTACCTTTGAGAACGAGCGCATCGGCCAGGGCCGCGAGAACGCCCGCCAGTTCCTGCGCGAGAACCGCGACGTCTACGCCAAGCTCGACCGCCTGCTGCGCCAGAAGCTCGGCTTCCCCGTCCCTGCGGCGGCAGCGGCGGCGGCGGCGGACGCAGCCCCCGCCGAAGAGCCCGAGAAGGCCGCCAAGGCCAAGTCCCGCTGAGCCCGACTTTTTTCTTCAGAAAGTGCTTGCCTGGGAGCTGGCGCTCCTCTAGAATCTCTTGGCCCGCGCGCCGGAACGACTACAACCTGGGGAGAAGCGAATGCAGCGTTCAAGCGCGCAGCGGTGGAGTTTCCTTTTAGCCCTCCTGCTGCTTTTCACGCCCAGCCTGGAACTGTGGGCGGCGTCCAAGAAGAAAAACACGCGTCGGCGCAAAGCGGCGCCGCGCTACACCGCGCCCAGCTACGGCGATCCGACCGCAGAAGACAGCCTGGCGGGCGAAGACCCGGTGGTGCGCGAGATTGCCGTGCGGGCGCTGGGCAACTACAACGGCAGCGTAGTGGTGAGCGAGGCCGACACCGGGCGCGTGCTCTCCATCGTCAACCAGAAGCAGGCCCTCTCCTCGGGCTTCAAGCCCTGCTCAACCATCAAGCTGGCCGTCGGCCTGGCGGCGCTGGAAGAAGGGCTGATCACCGGCGACACCCTGATCAAGGTGTCGCGCCGCAAGAAGCTCAACCTTACCGACGCGCTGGCCCACTCCGACAATCCCTTCTTCGAGATTCTCGGCCGCAAGATGGGTTTCGAGACCGTTTCGTCCTACGCGCGTCTGCTCGGCATCGGCGAGCTGGCGGGCTATCTGATCGAAGAGGAATACCCGGGCTCGTTCCCCAGCGAGCCGCCGGCCTATGGCGGCGTGGGGCGGATGTCGAGCTTCGGAGAAGAAATCAAGGTGACGCCACTGCAACTGGCGGCGCTGATGGGCGCCTTTGCCAACGGCGGCACGCTCTATTATCTGCAGTACCCGCGCGCCGAGGAAGACCGGGCGGAGTTTGAGCCGCGCGTGAAGCGCCGCCTGCCCATCCAGGCGTGGCTGCCGCAGTTGCGCG
>JAXIPK010000096.1:0-1891 GCA_045402975.1 Acidobacteriota bacterium | reverse complement strand
TGATCCCTTCGTCGAGGATCTGTCCGTCCACGGCTTCCTTGTAGTAGAGCAGCGTGTCCGAGTCCACAGGCTCGTAGAGCTGGCCCACGTGCGAGTAGATGCCAACCTGGCGGAACAGCGACTCCATGCCGAAGGTGCGGGCTTCGTCGGGAATGATGGGCACGACGAGCTTGCCCAGTTCCTTGTCTTTGAGGAGCTTGGTGAGCACGCGCACGAAGACCATGGTGGTGGCGACCTTGCGGTCGTCGGTACCTTTGTAGAACTCTTCGAACAGTTCGTCGGGAACGCGCTTGAGCGGGGCCGCGCGCACCACGCGCGTGGGAGCGTAGCCACCCAGGGCCTCGCGACGGGCACGCATGTACTTCATCTCCGGGCTGTCGGCGGGCGGGCGGTAGAAGGTGGTATCGGCGATGTCCTTGTCGGAGATGGGAATGCCGAAACGCGAGCGGAAGGCGCGCAGCTCCTGCTCGTTCAGTTTTTTCTGCTGGTGGGTGATGTTCTTGCCTTCGCCGGCCTCGCCCAGGCCGTAGCCCTTGATGGTGCGCGCCAGAACCACCGTGGGTCCGCCGCGGTGCTCCACCGCCGCCTTGTAAGCAGCATGCACCTTGATGGGATCGTGCCCGCCCAGGCGCATCTTCTGGAGCTGATCGTCGGAGAGGTGATCCACCATGGCCAGCAAACGTGGATCGGTGCCGAAAAAGTGTTCGCGGATGTAGGCGCCGGATTCCACGGCAATCTTCTGGTAGGCGCCGTCCACCACTTCTTCCATGCGCCGGCTCAGCAGGCCATCGCTATCCTTGGCCAGGATGGGATCCCAGTCGCTGCCCCAGATGACTTTGATGACGTTCCATCCCGCGCCGCGGAACGCGGCCTCCAGTTCCTGGATGATCTTGCCGTTGCCGCGCACCGGGCCGTCGAGCCGCTGCAGATTGCAGTTGATGACGAAGATGAGGTTGTCCAGCTTTTCGCGCGAGGCCAGGGTGATCGCCCCCAGCGACTCGGGCTCGTCGGTTTCGCCGTCTCCCAGGAAGGCCCAAACTTTCTGGTCCGACGCCTTCTTCAGTCCGCGGTCTTCCAGATAGCGATTGAAGCGCGCCTGGTAGATGGCCATGATGGGGCCGAGTCCCATGGAAACGGTGGGGAACTCCCAGAAGTCGGGCATGAGCCAGGGATGCGGATAGGAACTGAGCCCGCCTCCGGCCTTCAGCTCGCGGCGGAAGTTTTCCAGCTTCTCCACCGGTAGGCGTCCTTCCAGAAAGGCGCGGGCGTAGATGCCGGGAGTGGCGTGTCCCTGAAAATAGATGATGTCGCCTTCCTGCTCCTTGGTGGCGCCGCGAAAAAAGTGGTTGAAGCCGACCTCGTAGAGCGTGGCCGCCGAGGCGTAGGTGGAGATGTGGCCGCCAATGCCTTCCTCCAGGCGGTTGGCGCGCACCACCATGGCCAGCGCGTTCCAGCGCACCATGCTCTTGATGCGGCGCTCGGTGTCCTGGCTGCCGGGGTAGGGAGGCTGTTTGTCCGCCGGGATGGTGTTGCAGTAAGGAGTGGTGGCGGAGAAGGGAACCTTTTCGCCGGCGCGCTCGGTGTGCGCCTGCAGGTGCTGCAACAGGCGTCCGGCGCGGCCCGGGCTGCCGTTGTTGAGTACGTAGTCCAGGGAATCCAGCCATTCCCGGATTTCTATGGCTTCCAGGTCGGCGTTGTCCAGCGAAGTCTTGGGAGTCATGACGGTACTCCTCTGACAGGGCCGCGAGTGGAACACGCGCCCCAGCGGCCTCGGCAGCCGCAGAATCAACCCACCAATATAACGCAGTCGCGAGCGTGAGTGGCGGCCTGGGTCTGAAGCCCCCAACAAGTCTGTTTCTCGCCGACGCCGGCCTGAAGGCCCCGCTCTCTC
>JAXIPK010000040.1:0-13176 GCA_045402975.1 Acidobacteriota bacterium | reverse complement strand
GGTTTCGCGCTTGACCTCTTCCAGGATCTTGTTGAAGCGCTCCACTGTCATCCAGCCGTTCTCCAGCGCGCGCAGGCCGAAGGCGCGGATGACGGCGCGGGCGCCTTCGCGCTCCAGCGCCTCGCGGCTTTCCGGCAGGCGCATCCAGCCCTCGGCGTGGTAGTCAAAGACCAACCGGGTGCGCGGCGGAAGGAGCGAAAGGAAGTCGAGGCCCGGCAGCACGGCGCGAATGACGTCGCGCAGCCAGCGCCGCACCAGCTCGGGCACAGGGTCGGGCAGCCAGCCGACGCGGTGAAAGTACGGCAGGGCCAGCTCGAGCAGCCGGTCGAGGTCGGCCTGCTGGAGCCAGTGGTGGTTGATGCGGCGCAGCAATTCGAAATCAAAGCGCAGCGGCGCGATGCGGATGGCTTCCGGCGACCACCGCGCCAGCAGCTCGTCGCGCGAGATGATCTCCCGCGGTTTGTCGCCGTCGGCTGGGGGTGTCCAACCCTGCAGCGCCAGGAAGTTGAGCAGCGCTTCGGGCAGGACACCGAGCTCACGCAGTTCGGCGACGGTGGTTTGCCCGCTCCACTGACCCCAGGGCGAGGGCTCGGATTGCTCGATGGGCGGCAGACGCTTGGCCCATTCGGGTCGCGGAGCTTCGGGAGCTCCTTCGCGTACCGCCGCAGCATCGATGCCGAGCCAGCGCAGGTGGTCGCTCGGCGGCGGCGTGAGGGCAACGCCTTGCCGGCGGGCGTGAAGCCAGAGATAGAAAGCCAAGCGGGCGCTCTCAACGGTGAGTGCGCTGGACGGCAGCGAAAAATGAACTGCGTGGGACATGCTTAGACAGGATAACACGACGAAAAAGCAGATTCCTCGCCTGCCCTCGCGCAGCGCGCGAGGACAGACTCGGAATGACAATCTAGGACAGGGTTAGGCGGCGCCGCCAGCGGTGGCGCGGCGCTTCTTGGCGAGCATGTTCTTCGCCAAGCGCGGCAGCTCATCGTACTTCAACTTCTTTTGCTCGTAGAGCCGGGCCTTCGCCTTGGCGCGCTTGACGCGGCGCTGGTGCTTGCGGGCTGCCACGTGACCTTTCTGACGCATCGTCCCTCCGGGACTCGTTACTGGCTACGGGTGAATGGGTGAATAGGATACTCGCATCAGCGTGATTCGAGCAACGCAATCGCCTGGGCGGCCATGGCCTCGCCGCGGCCGATGGCTTCTAGGCCTTCGGTGGTCTTGGCTTTGATGTTGACCTGCGCCGGCTCTATGCCGAGGGTGGCGGCGAGCCGCTCGCGCATGAGCGCAAAGCAGGGCGCGAGCTTGGGCTCCTGAGCGATGACGACGCTATCCACTTGAGCGACGCGCAAACCTTTTTCGTTCGCCATCTCGACCACGCGGGCGAGCAGGTCGAGGCTGCGGGCGTCCTTCCACTTCGGGTCGCTGTCGGGGAAGTGCTGGCCGAGGTCGCCGAGACCGGCGGCGCCGAGCACGGCGTCGCAGATGGCGTGGGTGAGGACGTCGCCGTCAGAGTGCCCCGCCAGTCCCTTGGTGTGCGGGATGTCGACGCCGCCGAGAATCAGCCTTCGCCCGCCGGCGAGACGATGGAAGTCGTAGCCAATGCCGGCGCGCATGCTAGCTCTTGCGCTCCGAGGCCAGCAGGAAGCGGGCAAGCTCGAGGTCAGCGGGCTGCGTAATCTTGATGTTGCGCCAGGAGCCCATCACCACGGTGACGGGATGGCCGAGGCGCTCGACCAGGACGGCTTCGTCGGAGCCGTGGAAGCCGTCGGCCGCGGCGCGCTCGAAAGCCTGGCGCAGCAGGTCGGCGCGAAACACCTGCGGGGTCTGCGCCAGCACGATGCGCTCGCGAGGAATGGTGGAAGTGATGCGCGGGCCGTGGGATGTCCCTCCAGGCTCCGCCTGCTTGATGGTGTCGGTGGCGGGGATGCCGAGGATGGCGGCGCCGGTCTGAGCGGCGGCATCGAGCACGCGCTCGAGCAGCGCCGGCTCGACGAATGGCCGCACTGCGTCGTGCACCAGTACCAGCTCGGCGCCGGCGGGCACAGCGTTCAAGGCGTTGGCCACGGAATCCTGGCGCGACTCGCCGCCTTCGACGATGCTGGCCTTCGCTGCATAGGATTCTTTCTTCAGCCGCTGCTCCACCTCTGCGCGGTCGGCGGCGCGCACGGCAACGATGAGGCGCTCGATGCGCGCGCAGCCGGCGAGCCGCCGCAGAGTCAGGAAGAGAATGGGCACACCGTCCAGCTCGAGCAACTGCTTGGGTGGCGCCGCGCCTTGCGCAGTTCTTCCTCCTGCCATGCGCACACCCAGGCCGGCGGCGGGCACGAGGGCGACGACTTTGGCGGCGCTCATAAGGAAAAAAGAAGACGTCAGCTTCAGGACTCGGAGTCGGGGCCTTCGCGCTCGCCCGCCACCGCCGATCGGGTTTCAGGGACGGCAACGGGCTGGAAGCGTGCCGGACGCGGCGCGGAAGGAGGCGGGACGGCCTGCGGCCGCGGCGCGGTGTGGTTGCGCTCGCGCTCGCCGGCGCTCGACGGAGCGGGGGCGCGGCCTTCTTCGTAGCGTCCAAAAATCATTTTGCCAGCGGTGGTCTGCAACACGCTGGTGACGGTGATGTCGATGGTGCGCGAGATGAGCCGGCGGGCGTTGTCGACGACAACCATGGTGCCGTCGTCGAGGTAGGCGACGCCCTGGTTGGGCTCCTTGCCTTCCTTGAGAATAAAGACGCGCATGGCCTCGCCGGGCAGAACGACGGGCTTGAGGGCGTTGGCGAGCTCGTTGATGTTGAGCACCTTGATGCCCTGGAGCTGCGCCACTTTGTTCAGGTTGAAATCGTTGGTGACGACCTTGGCTTCGTAGCAGCGGGCCAGCTCGATGAGCTTCATATCGACTTCGCGTATCTGGGGGAAGTCCTGGTCCACGATCTGCACGTCCACGTTGGGCATCTTCTGGATGCGCTGCAGGATGTCGAGGCCGCGGCGGCCGCGGTTGCGCTTGAGCGGGTCGGCGGAGTCGGCCACCATCTGCAGCTCGCGCAGCACGAAGCGCGGGATGACGAGGGTGCCGTCGAGGAAGCCAGCTTCGCAAACATCGGCCACGCGCCCGTCAATAATGACACTGGTGTCGAGCACTTTGTAGAGGCGCCTGGAGGTGCGCTCGGTGCCGATGAGCCCGCCCAGCGCCTGCAGGTTGAGCAGGTCGCCCTTGTTGGCGCCGATGATCATGCCGAGGTAGGCCATCACCAGCAGGAGAACGATGTGGAGGAAAGACTGGGTGCGCAGCTCGATGCTGCTGCTGGAAAGCACCAGCGACATCAGAAAGGAAAGGAAAATCCCCGCCACTGCACCCACCACGGCGCCGATGAGGCGCTTGAGGCTCGACTTGCGCAGGCGCATCTCCAGCAGCACGCCCATGGCGCCGAGGAAGATCCCGAACAGGGCGGCGGGCAGCGGCTCCAGGCGGAAGGGGCGGAAGTGGTAGGTTGCGGCCGTGGTAATCAGGACGAAACAGGCCCGCAGCAGGCTGAGGTCAACCCAGCTCCACTTCTCGAAAACGCCCGAACCGGGATCAACCGCTCGCGTGCCCTCAGCGGCAGGGCGGGTCGGTCGGCGGGTTGGAGGCGCGTCAGAGATAAGAATAGCCTCCTCTCGGCGGCGCTACTCCCCAGTTGCGGCCGCCAAAGGTGGCCCGCGGACCCTTGGCAGGGGGCCGCAGGCAGGCGCCCATCACCTATGTATGATGACGCCAGGGGAGTATAGCACTGCCTGGGGGGGCGAAAAAAGCAGATTCAGAGGTAGATGCGGGGGACGCGCTTGCCCAGGCCGGAAAGCACCTCGGAGGCGACTGTGCCCAGCGAGCGGGCCGGCTCAGTGGGCGGAATGGCCAGCTTGCCGTTGGCCCCGATGAGGATAATCTCATCACCCGCCTGGGCGCCGGGGACGTCGGTGACGTCGGCAAAAGTCAGGTCCATCCCGATGGTGCCCACCATGGGGGCAAAGCGGCCGCGGAGAATCACCCGCGCCTTCCCGCTGAGGCCGCGCCGCCAGCCGTCCCCGTAGCCGATGGGCAGGATGGCGATGCGCGAAGGCCGGCCGGCCACGAAACTGGCGCCATAGCCCAGCGGCGCCCCGGTGGGCAGCTCCCGGATGGAATAGACCTGCGCCTTCAGCGTCAGCGCCGGGCGGACGGGCAGCTTGGCGGCGAACTCCGCGCTGCGATCCTGCCCGTCAGGGAACTTGAAGAATGAGAGGTAGCCGTAGAGCATCGAGCCGGGGCGGACCATAGTGCCCCAGGTCTCCGGCCGGGCGACGATGGCGCCGGTGTTGGCCAGGTGGATGAGCGCCGGCTTAACCCCGGCGGCGGCACACTGGGCGCGCAGCTTCTCAAACCGCGCCATCTGCTCTTCGGTCTGCGAAACCGTGAAGTCTTCGGCGGCGGCGAAGTGCGTGTAAAGGCCCTCAAGCTCGAGCGCGCGGCAGTTCGACAAAACTTCCAGCATCCGCCCGACTTCGCTGCACGGGATCCCCAGCCGGCCCATCCCGGTGTCGAACTTGACGTGAATGCGGACTTTGCGGCTGGCGGCCGCCGCGGCCTTCTCCAGCCGCTCGAGATGCCCAATTTCGGTGATGCCCGGGGTGATGCCGTGCTCCAGCAGCTCGCGCTCTTCGCCGGGAAAGAAACCCGTCAGCACAATCACCGGGGCGCGGATGCCGCCGCGGCGCAGCTCCACCGCTTCGGCCACGCAGGCGACGCCGAGCGCGTCGGCGCCGGCTTCTTCCAGCGCGCGGGCGACCGGCACAGCGCCGTGCCCATAGGCGTCGGCCTTGACCACGCAGAGCACCTTGCGGTCACCGACCCGTTCGGCACGCTCAGGGTCACCCTGAAGGGCGACATGGCGGCGAATGATGTTGAGGTTTTCTTTGAGTTGATCGAGCGAGATTTCAGCCCAACAGGGGCGCTGTCCCATGGCTTACTGTGGTTGCTCCCTTCCTAGCCGACCACAACTCTTCCGACGCAAGCGGAGGCAGGAAAGATGCCTGGGCTGGCGCACAAGTCCATCCTTTTTACTCCGAATCGTCCCAAACAGCAATGGGGGGCGGGCTCAGGCCCGAAGGGGTAAGGGGGTGGGGCGGCCAGCCCGCGTAATGCGTGCACAACGCGTTGCAACGCATGCCAGGGGCATCCTGAGGTCAACCCTCGACCCGGAGGTTTCATGCGTCCGGGATACATCCGAACGCATGGGCGGGCCTATCCTGGAGTTGCCCCCGGAACCCGATGGAGAGCAACCCACGGGAATTCTGGTAGCGGCGACGAAGCGCCTTTGTCCGCGCCCGGGAGGCGCGGACAGCTTCGTCGTCGGTCTTTCTAACAGAGCCGACGGCCAATCTGCGAAAGACAAGGGCCGACGAGGAACGCATCCCGACCTTCGTCGGGATGACGGCGTTCCTCGCCGCTACTAGTCACGGGTCACAGCTTCTACGCTTCTTCTTCCGAGAGGCGGGAGATGGTGTCGAAGCGGGTGAACTGGCGGCGGAACGCCAGGTGGATTCTCCCGGTGGGGCCGTTGCGCTGCTTGGCAATAATCAGCTCGGCGCGGTTGCGTTCTTCTTCGGTCACGCTGTCGGGGTCCTTGTACATTTCGGAGCGGAAGATGAAGGCCACGACGTCGGCGTCCTGCTCGATGGAGCCCGACTCGCGCAGGTCGCTCAACTGCGGGCGGTGGTCGCCGCTGCGGTGCTCGGGGGCGCGGCTCAACTGGCTGATGGCAATCACCGGTATGTGCAGCTCCTTGGCCAGCGCCTTCAGCCCGCGCGAGATGCTGGAAATCTCCTGGGTGCGGTTCTCGAAGCGCCCGCGGCCGCTCATCAACTGCATGTAGTCCACCACAACAAGCGAGAGCCCGTGCTCAGCCTCCAGCCGCCGGCACTTGGCGCGCATCTCGAGCACGGTGAGGGTCGCGGTGTCGTCAATGAACACCGGCGCCTCGCGCAGTCGCCCCGACGCTTTGACGATTTTCCCCTGCTCTTCCTTGCTCAGGTAGCCGGTGCGGAACCGTTGCGCATCCACCTCGGCCTCGGCGCACAGCAGGCGGAAAAGCAGCGCCTCGCGCGCCATCTCCAGACTGAAAATCGCCACCGGCTTGCGCGCCTCGGCGGCGACGTACTGCGCGATGTTGAGCGCCAGCGCCGTCTTCCCCATCGCTGGCCGCGCCGCGAGCACGATGAGGTCGGCGGGCTGCAGCCCCGAGGTCAGGTTGTCGAAATCGGCGAAGCCGGTCGCCAGGCCGGTGATGTGCTGGCGGCGCTCGAAGTATTCATCCAGGCGCGGGATGGTCGCCTGGACGATTTCCTTGATGGGCAGCAGGCCTTCACGGACGCGCTTTTCGGCCAGCGAGAAGATGGCCTCTTCGGCGCGGTCGAGCACCTGGTCGGCTTCTTCCTCGGCCTCCATCGCCCGGTTGATGATGTTGTCGGAGGTGTGGATGAGGTTGCGCAGCAGGGCTTTTTCTTTGACGATGCGGGCGTAGTGCTCGATGTTGGCGATGCGCGGCAAGCCGTCCACCAGCGCCGAGAGGTAGGCGCTGCCGCCCACCGCTTCCAGCTCGCCGGTGCGCTCGAGCTCCTCGCTCAGCGTGATCATGTCGATCGGGCGGCGCGACTCCGACAGCGTCACCATGCGGGTGAAGATGCGCCGGTGGGCATCGAGCGAAAAATCCGCCGGCTCCAGGATTTCGATCGCCGGATGGAAGGCTTCGTTGTCGAGCAGGATGGCGCCGAGCACGGAGCGCTCAGCGTCGAGGTTCTGCGGCAGCTTGCGGTCGAGAGTTAGGTCAGTAGCCATCCGCGCACTTGGCCCCGTTCCCGCGGGGCCGACGGCTAGAGATTATTTCGCTTTTTATTCGCTAGGTCAAGGGGACAACAGGAACCACGCGCACCTAACTTCCCCCTAAAACAAACAGCCCGCCGGCGGCCAGGTTGTCCTTGGTTTTTTTAGGACCAGAACCGCCTGGCCGCGCACGACGGGCTCTTCTTATCCCGCTCTCGCGGGACAAGCCGCCCGAACTCGGACCGGCCCGAACTCAAACCAGCCGGTTGCCCGACCAGCCCGTCTTTCGGACCGAGTCCGGCTCGAGCGATCCTCATCCGATTGCCGTGGTTCCGATGAATCCGTCCCGATTTCTCAGGACGAACTCACCTCAATCTCACCGGCAACCTCCTCCAGCAGGCTTGCCCATCCCGCTAGCGCGGGATAGTCGCTTGCCCGCCGGGAACTCCGGGAGCATACCCCTGAGAGGCACGCTCAACGCAGAGTCACCTGAAAGTTTCCACTGAGGCTGACCCGAAGGCTTCCCCAGCTTACCTCTCCCAGGCCCACCGACCCCTTGCGGAACCGATGGCGACGAGGGCAACTCCGGAATTGCGAGTGCGATTCTCTACGCCCACCGCAGCGCACGCAAGCGAAAACCGCCTCCGCGCTGTGACTTTCCTGTCGAAATCCCTTCTTTCTTGTGATTCTCTGTGGAAAAGGACTGCCAGGCGGGTCAGGGCTTCAGCCCTGACATTCACAAGCCCGAAAGATCAGGGGCTTTAGCCCCTGAGGTCTCGCTCTATCTGCAACTAAGACGTCGTTTCTTCGCGGGTGACGTTGACTTTGACGCTGGCGGTGACGTCGTGGTGCAGGCGCACCGGAACGGAATACTCGCCGATGGTTCTGATGGGCTCTTCCAATTCAATCTTGCGCTTGTCGATGGAAAACCCTTTGGCTTCGAGCGCCGCCGCGATGTCCATCGTGGTCACCGAGCCGAACAGTTGATCCTGCTCCCCGGCTTTGGCGGTGATGGTGACCACCACTTCGCCGAGCTGCGTCGCCACCGACTCGGCCGCGCCCTTCTCGCGCGCGTCGTGCCGCGCCGCGGCGGCCTTCATATCCGCCACCTGCTTGCGGTTGGCCTCCGAGGCCGCAATCGCCAGCTTGCGCGGCAGCAGATAGTTGCGGGCGTAGCCGTCCTTCACCGACACAATATCGCCGCGCCGCCCCAGCTTGACGATGTCTTCGCGCAGAATAACTTCCATTGCTTCTCTCCTTAGATTGCGGTCTGGAAGGGCAGCAGGGCGATGTTGCGGGCGCGCTTTACCGCCACTTTGAGCCCGCGCTGGTGCAGCGTGCACACCCCGGTCACCCGCCGCGGCAGAATCTTGCCGCGGTCGCTGATAAACTGCCCGATCACCTTCACGTCTTTGTAATCAATGTGGTCTATCTTCTCGGTGCAGAACTTGCACACCTTGCGCCGGCGGAAAAACCTCCGCCCGCCGCCGCCTTCGCGACGCGGGCCGCCGCCTGGGCGACGCGGGCCGCCTTCGCGACCGCCGCCTCCGCCTTCCCGCGGGCCGCGCCCACCGCCTCCGCCTTCACCGCCTGTGCCTTCCGGCTTATCCGCCATTCCTTGTTTTCTCCTTGAGAATTATGCGCCGGCCGAAGCTTGAGCTTCAGCAGGCGGGCTGGGTGGCGCCGGGCGTTGCCGCCGCGCGGCCTGGTGCTCGCGGCGGTGGCGCATCTTCTCCTGCTTCTTGCGCTCCAGGTCCACCCGCACGCTGAGGAACTTCATGACCGGTTCGGCTACCTTCAGCCGCCGCTCCAACTCCCGCAGCGCTTCGCCCATTCCTTCCAGCTCGAAAAGGACAAAGAAGCCTTCGCGCTGCCGCGCCACCCGGTAGGCCAGCGGGCGCTTGCCCCACTTCTCCACTTTGACCATCTGGCCGTGGGCATCGCGCACCGTCTGCTGCAGCGGCTCGAGTAGAGCGTCGATCTCCGCCTCCGGCACATCCGGCCGGATGATGAATACAACCTCGTAAGTTCTCATATTCTCCTCAAGAGCATCTGTACCTGGTACCCAGTACCTGGTACCTAGTAACTACTTTACCGCTTCCGAATCTCCTGCGTCGGAGCGCCGGTTGAAGCGCGCCATCGCCTTCTGCGGCCCTTCCCGCAGAATCACTCGCACCGCCTCGGCTGCCTGGCCGACCATCTCCTCGGCCTGGCGCCGCTGCTCGTCGTCCATCGGCGCGAGTACGTAGTCCGCCAAGTCGCCGACCGGCGCGTCCGCGGGACGAATCCCCAGCCGCAGCCGGATGACCTCGTCGGTGCCCAAAGCCACCAACACCGACTCCAACCCGCGGTGACCTCCCGCGCTCCCCCGCTCCCGGATGCGCAACTGCCCGAAGGGCAGCGCGACGTCATCCAGGATGACCATCAACTCCGCCGGCGTCAAACCGTTGGCGCGCAGCAGCTCGGCTACCGCCGGGCCGCTCAAGTTCATGTAGGTCAGCGGCTGGGCCAGCAGCACTTCCTGCCCATCGAGCCGCCCTTGCTGCACCACCGAGCGCGCCTGCTCCTGCCGGCTGCGAATGCGCGCCCGGCCGGCCAACTGCTCGATAACCGCGAAGCCCAGGTTGTGCGGGGTAGCGGCGTACTCGCGACCCGGGTTCCCCAAGCCGACAATAAGCCACATCCGCCGCTACTTCTTCTTGCCTTCGCCGCCGCCCTCGGCCGCCTCGGCGCCTTCTTCCTCTTCCCCCTCCGCGCGCGGCTTGCGGATCAGCTCCGGCTCCGCCGGCGCCTCGGCCGTGACCGCAGCCACCGCGGCTTCGGCCGGCTTCACTTCTTCCTCGGCGCGCGGCGGCAGAACGTGCGCGATGACCCGCACCGGGTCGGTGAGCACCTTGACCTTGCGGTTGTCCACCTTCAGGTCGCCCACCCGCACGCTGTCGTTGATGTTCAACTCGCTCACTTCCACCAGGAAGTGGTCCGGAATGTCGGCCGGCAGGCATTCGACTTCCACTTCGCGCTGCACAATCTCCAGGATGCCCGCCTGCTGCTTGACGCCGATCGGCTCGCCGCGTACTTCCACCGGCACCTTCACCTTCAGCCGGGTGTCGAGCGCCACCCGTATGAAGTCCACGTGCAGCAGTTGGCCTTTCACCGGGTCGTGCTGCGCATCGCGGATCATCGCCGGCACCGTGCCGTGACCCTTCACCTGCAGCGTGAACACCGCGTTCTGCCCCGCGGCGCTGTGGAGAATCTTCTCCACCGCGCTCGGCTCCACGCTCAGGGCCACCGGATCGCCCTTGCCGCCATAGGCCACCGCCGGGATGAGCCCGCCGGCGCGCAGCTTGTGCGCCACTCCCTTGCCCCGGCCGTCGCGGGGCTCGACCTGCAAAACCATCTGTTCCATGCCTGCTTCTCTCCTTGACACCAGCAGCGGCCCATACGAGCGCTGCTGGGAAATCTCCCCTCAGACAAACAGCGTGCTGACTGAGGCTTCCTCGTGAATCGAGCGGATGGCGCGCGCCAGCAGCGGCGCCACGCTCAAAACCTTGATTGGCCCGCAGTCGCGGGCTTCGTCGCGCAGCGGGATGGAGTTGGTGACCACCAGCTCGCGCAGCTTCGAGTCGCAGATGCGGCGAATCGCCGGCCCGCTCAGCACCGCGTGCGTGCAGGCGGCGTAGACGTCCTTGGCGCCCTGCTCGTAGAGCGCGTCCACCGTCTTCACCAGCGTCCCGGCGGTGTCCACAATGTCGTCGATGATCAGCGCCGCCCTTCCCTGCACGTCGCCGATGATGTGCATCAGCTCGGCCACGTTGATGTCCACGCGCCGCTTGTCCACGATGGCCAGCGGCGAATCCATCTTCTTGGCGAAGAAGCGCGCCCGCTCTACGCCCCCGGCGTCCGGGGCCACCACCGTCAAATCCACCAGGCCCTTGCGGACGAAGTATTCGAGGAAAACCGGCGCGGGATAGAGATGATCAACCGGGACGTTGAAGTAGCCTTGAATCTGCGGCGCGTGCAGGTCGAGCGTCAGAGCGCGGCTGATGCCGGCGCTCTCCAGTACATCGGCCACCACCTTGGCGGAAATCGGCACCCGCGGCTTGTCCTTGCGGTCCTGGCGCGCGTAGCCGTAGTAGGGAATGACGGCGGTGATGCGGGCCGCCGAGGCGCGCTTGAAGGCGTCCACCATCAGCAGCAGTTCCATCAGGTGCGTGTCCACCGGATGGCAGGTGGGCTGCACCACAAACACGTCGGCGCCGCGCACGTTCTCGTTGATCTGGAAATAAATCTCGCCGTCGCTGAAGTGGCCCAGCGAAGACTCACCCAGCGGCAGACTGAGATTCCGGCAGATTTCCTCCGCCAGCGCCCGGTTGGCGCTGCCGGAGAAGATTTTGCAAACCGTTCCCGTCACTGCGTCACTCCGTCGATCTCAGATTCAACCTCAAACTTGGCTGGGGAGCCAGGACTCGAACCTGGATCTTCTGCTCCAAAGGCAGACGTCCTACCGTTGGACGACTCCCCACCGGTCCGCTCCCAGCGCCCGCCGGTACGCCGGACGCGGCAGGGTGACCGCCACGAACGTCGCCGCCGCTTCCGCCCAGCGGGCGGCCACAGCCTCGGCGCTCGTACGTTCAGAGAACAAGCCGTACACGGTGGAACCGCTTCCGGAAAGTCCCGCCTGCTCTGCCCCGGCTCGCAACAGCGCGGCCTTCATTCTAGCAAGCTCCGGGAAGCGAGGAAAGACGACAGGTTCGAAATCGTTTCCGCTGCTCCACAGGCCGTCCTGCAACGACCCCGAGCCCACTATTTTAGCGGCTCGGCGGCGGGGCGTCAATCGGCGCGCCCAGCCGTAAGCCGCCCGCGTGGCTATGGGCCACGGCGGGCACAGCAGCACGCAATGGCGCACCGGCAGGTCGTCCAGCGCGTAGACCTCTTCGCCGCGACCCACGCCCAGCGCGCGCCCTCCCAGCAGGAACACGGGCACATCCGACCCGGCAGCCGCCGCCAAGCGAAAGACCTCGTCTTCGGGCAGCGATTCGCGCGTCAGGCGCAGCAGACCGACCAGCGCCGCCGCCGCATCGCTCGACCCTCCGCCCAAACCGTGGCCCGACGGGATGTTCTTTTCGATTTCGACTTCAATTCCCTGCCGCATCCCCAGCCGCCGTCGCACCTTCTCCAAAACGCCCGCCACAATGTTGGCGCGTCCCGCCGGTGCGCCGCCTCCGGGCACGCGCACCTCAACCCCGCTGCGACGCCTCAGGCACAGGCGCAGCCGGTCGTGGAGCGAAATGGTTTGATAGACAGTGCGGATTTCCCAGTAGCCGTCCGAGCGGCGGCCCAGCAGCTCCAGGCTGAGGTTGATTTTGGCGAAGGCCGGCAGGGACAGCATCGCCGGCGGCAACCTATTGCGGGTCTTTCTTCGGCGTTCCCTTGCCGGTCTCGCGCGCCAAGCGGAGCTTGACGGTGTGGAGTTTGTCCTCGAGCTTCGCCACCGCGTCGGAGTCGTGCTCGGTGGGCGAAGTCGCCTGCCAGGCGGCCAGGGCCCGCTCCCACTGTGCCGCGGCTTCGTGCAGCCGTCCGGTCTTGAAATAGAGGTCGCCGAGGTGGTCGTGGATGGTGGCGTCGCGGCTGACGCGGTTGACCGCCCGCAGCAGGTAGTCCTCCGCCAGGTCATACTTTTCGAGCCGATAGTAGGCCCAGCCGATGCTGTCGAGGTACGCGCCGTTGTAGGGGTCGAGTTCGATAGCTTTCTTCAGCAACTCCAGCGACTCCTGCAGCTTGATGTTGGCGTCGGCCAGCATGTAGCCCAGGTAGTTCAGCGTGATGGCGCTTTCGGGGTTGATCTCCAGCACCTGGCGGAATTTCTGCTCGGCCAAGTCGTGCTTCTTCTGCCGCTCGTAGATGGCGCCGCTCAGGAAGTAGACGTCCTCGAGCTCCTGCGGTCCCTTGGAAAGCTCCTCGGCCTTGGCCAAAGCCTGCTCGGCATCGGCGTAGCGCTTGTTGCGCTCGTAAACCTGCGCCAGGGTGATGTAGAGCGAGCGGTCGTCCGGCGTCTCCTTGAGCTGATCCCGCACCGCCTGCACGGCCGGCTCCAGTTGGCCCAGCTCGGCTTCCAGCATGGCCCTCTGCAGCAGAAAGCCGCGATCGTCGGGGAAGCGCGCCAGCGCCTGGTCGAGCGCGGTGCGCGCCGCGTCGTAGTTGCGCGCCTGCCGCTGGGTTTCGGCCACCTGGGCATAGCCGCGCCGCGCAGGCGGTGCGGGATCAGCTCAAGGAGACGCCGGACGACCGCTCGCTCTACATCACCCTGGCGCAGGTTTACGAGCGCAACAAGCGCTACGCCGATGCCGAGCA
>JAXIPK010000193.1:0-10840 GCA_045402975.1 Acidobacteriota bacterium | reverse complement strand
CCGCCCGAGCCCACGGCCAGCAGCGACTGAATGGTCTGGAAGCCGCTGCCCTGCGGGTCGGCGTAAGGGTCGAGGAAAGCCTTGATGCGCGCTACGCGGTAAGGCACGCGCACGATGAGGAAGTAGGCGGCGACGCACCCGGCGGCGGCGAGATATGCAAGGTACTGCAAGCGCAGCCCGGCGACGAAGAACATCGCCCCGGCAATGGCGACGATGACAGCGGCGGTGCCGAGGTCGGGCTGCAGCAGAACCAGACCGACCAGCACGGCGGCGATGCCGCCGGCCGGCAACAGCGTGCCGGGCACGTCGTCCACCGCGTGGCGGCGACGCTCAAGGAAGTAGGCCAGAAAGAGGATCAACGCCAGTTTGGCCAGCTCCGACGGTTGCACCGAAAAAAGTCCCAGCCGAATCCAACGGTGGGTGCTGCGCGACGGGTCGAGGAAAAACACCGCCACCAGCAACACGAGAACAACGCAGAGCGCCGGAAAAACGACCGCCGGCTGGCAGAGGCGGCGGTAGTCCACTTGGGTCATCACGAAGAGCGCGCCCAGGCCGAGGATGAGCCAGACAATCTGGCGGAGGACGAACATCCCGGCGTTGCCGAAGAGTTCGGAGGCGTAGACGGCCGAGGCGCTGAACACCATCACCACGCCCAGGGCCAGCAGGCCCAGAGTGGCGATGATGAGCAGGCGGTCGGGGCGGTAGTGTTTCGCCATCAGGACGCTCGCTTCACGAGAAGCTGCCGAACTTCTTCCTTGAAGACGCGGCCGCGGTGTTCGTAGTTCTCAAACTGGTCGAAGCTGGCGCAGGCAGGCGCGAGCAGGACGACGTCGCCGGGCGCGGCGAGCGCGGCGGCGTGCGAAACGGCTTCGGGCAAGGTTTCGAGGATGTCGAGCGGAACGCTGCCGGCAAGTTGCGCGGCGATTTTATCGCGCGCCGCGCCGATGGCCAGCACGCGCCGGGCGCGCTGCTTCAAGGGCTCGCGCAGCACGGTGAAGTCGCCGCCCTTGTCCTTGCCGCCAAGGATGACGACGAGACTCCCGTCAAAAGCATCGATGGCCTTGAGCGCGGCGTCCACGTTGGTGGCCTTGGAGTCGTTGAACCAGCGCACGCCGTCAATCTCGGCGACGAACTCGAGGCGATGCTCAACGCCTTCGAAGGCGGCGACGGCGGCGCGGATGCGCTCGGAGGGGACGTCGAGGGCGCGCGCGGCGCAGGCGGCGGCGAGAATGTTTTCCAGGTTGTGCTGACCCTTGAGGCGAACTTCGTCGCGCGGCAGTACGCGCTCCTGCACCGGCCCGTTGCGATAGCAGAGCCAGCCGTTCTCGACGTAAGTGCCGACATCGAGGCGGCGCTGGCGGCTGAACCAGAAGCGCTGGGCGCGGACTTCCGGCGCCAGCTCGGCGCAGCAGCGGTCGTCGGCGTTGAAGATGGCGAAGTCGTCGTTGCGCTGGTAGCCGAAGAGGCGCGCCTTGGCGGCGACGTAGTCGCCCATGGAGGCGTGGCGGTCGAGGTGGTCGGGGGTGATGTTGAGCAGCGCGGCGACGCGGGGGCGGAAGCTGGTGATGGCTTCAAGCTGGAAGCTCGAAACCTCGACCACGTTGACCGTCTGATCGGTCGAGGCGTCCACCAGGCTGATGAGCGGCGTGCCGATGTTGCCGCCGACCTGGGTGTGGCGTCCGGCTTCGGCGAAAATGCGGCCGAGCAGCGTGACAGTGGTGGTCTTGCCGTTCGAGCCGGTGACGGCAACCACGGTGCCGCGCAGGAAGCGCCAGGCAAGCTCAAGCTCGCTGATGATTTCAATTCCCTTCCCGCGGGCTTGCTGCAAGGCGGGCAGGCTCAAGGGCACGCCGGGGCTGGGGACGATGAGGTCGGCGCGAAGAAAACTGTCGTCGCGATGGCCGCCGCACTCGACCTCGACCCCGAGCGCGCGCTGGGCGGCGGCTTCGGCGGCCAGTGCCGTTTCCGGGCGCTGCTCGCTGATGCGCACACGCGCGCCGCGGGCGGCGAGAAAGCGCGCCACCGACTGGCCGGTGCGGGCCAGCCCGACGACGAGCGCGTCTCTGCCTTGTAGCTCCATTCTCTCCTTTACCGCAGCTTCAGTGTACTGAGCGAGAACAACGCAAAAACGATGGCGGCAATCCAGAAGCGGATGATGATCTTCGACTCCGGCCAGCCGATAAGCTCGAAGTGGTGGTGAATGGGCGCCATGCGAAAGATGCGCTGGCCGCGCAGCTTGAAGGACGCCACCTGCAGAATGACGGAGAGCGCCTCGATGACGAAAATGCCGCCGATGAAAAAGAGCAGAATTTCCTGCTTGATGATGACGGCAACGGTTCCGATGGCGCCGCCGAGCGAAAGCGAGCCGACGTCGCCCATGAAGATGTCGGCGGGATGGGCGTTGTACCAGAGGAAGCCGAGCCCGGCGCCGGTCATGGCCCCGCAGAAGACAGTCAGTTCGGCCACCTGAGGCATCTTGGAGAGGTCGAGGTACTCGGCAAAGCGAGCGTGGCCGCTGATGTAGGTGAGCGCGGTGAGGGCGGCAGCGGCGATGGTGACGCAGCCGATGGCGAGGCCGTCGAGGCCGTCGGTCAAGTTCACCGCATTGGACGAGCCGACCAACACCAGGATGATGAAGGTCAGAAAGGGCAGGACGGCGAGCAGGTAGAGCGCGGGGCCGTCGAGCAGTGAATCAATCACCAGGTCGGGCCGAAGCTGCTTGAAGAAAGGAAACAGAATCTCGGTGGAATAGAGGTCGTCCCGGAAACTGAGCAGCACGGCACCGATGATGAGCGCGGTGAGCACCTGAAGGCCGAGCTTGGCGCGGGCGGAGAGCCCGCGGTTCTGGCGGCGCGTCACCTTGAGGTAGTCGTCGACGAAGCCGATGAGGCCGAAAGCGACCAGGCCGAACAGCGCCAGCCAGAAAAACCGGTTGCGGGGATTGGTCCACAGCACGGCCGGGATGACGATGGAGATGAGGATGAGCACGCCGCCCATGGTGGGCGTGCCGGCCTTGTGGTTGTGCCCGGGGACTTCCTCACGGATGTACTGGCCGATCTGAAACTCCTTCAAGTGGCGGATGAGCGCCGGGCCGAGCGTGAGCATCAGGAGCAGCGCGGTCAGGCTGGCGAACGCAGTGCGGACGGTGATGTAGCGGAAGACGTTGAGCGGGCCCCAGTAGGGCTGCAGCCACTCGTAGAGAAGGATGTAGAGCACGCCGCTACCCCTTCCCTTTCACGAGCGGCGCCGCGTCCTCCGCCAATGGGTGGCGCGCCTGCAAAGGTTCAAGCACGGTTTCCAGAGCGACCCCGCGCGAGGCCTTGAGCAGAACCCAGTCGCCCTCGGCGACGAAGCCGGCGAGCCAATCGGCGGCGCTTTCCTTTTTGTCGAAGAAGCGGCAACTGTCGGAGGACATTCCGGCGGCGCGCGCGCCTTCGACCAGGTGGCGAGAATTACCGTTGACGCCGACCAGGAAGTCGATATTGGCCAGCGCGGCAATCTTTTCGCCGACCTGGCGGTGCAGCTCCGCCGAGGTGGCGCCCAACTCCTTCATCTCGCCCGCGACCAGGATGCGTCGGCGGGCGCCGGGAGTACGGCTGAGGGCCTCGGCCATCGCGGTGAGAGCGCGAGGATTGGAGTTGTAAGCGTCGTTGACGACGGTGAAGCCGGCAGCGAAGCGCAGGAGCTGGCCGCGCAGCGAAGCCGGTTGGAAGCTCGCCAGGACATCGGCGGCCTCTGCGGGCTCAATCTTGAGCAGGCTGGCGACTGCGAAAGCGGCCAGTGCATTGGAGATGTGGTGGCGGCCGGGAAGCGGAAGCGCCACGCGGGCGCGCTTGGAGCCGGCGATCAAATCAAAGGCCGTCCCGGCGCAGCCGTGGTCGTCAATGTTCTCGGCGCGGACTTCAGCGGGGCTCTCAATGCCGAAGCGAAAGACCTTGCCGGCGAAGCCTTCACTGAAGCGGCTGACAAGCGGGTCATCGGCATTGAGGACAGCGATGGCGGGAGCAGCGAGACCACGGATGAGCTCGCGCTTGGCCTCGGCGATCTCTTCGACCGAATTGAAAAATTCCAGGTGCACGGGAGCGACGTTGGTGACGAGGCCGATGTTGGGCTCGGCGACCGCGCAGAGCTTGGCCAGCTCGCCCTTGTGGGCCATGGCCATTTCCACCACCGCCACCTCGTGCTCGGCCTTGAGGCGCAGCAGCGAGAGCGGCAGGCCGTACTCGTTATTGAGATTGCCTTCCGACTTGAGAACGTTGTAGCGGGCGGCGAGCAAAGCGGCGAGCATTTCCTTGGTCGTGGTCTTGCCGGTGCTGCCGGTGATGCCGATGACGGCGCGGCCCCAGGAGCGGCGGGCGTAGTGCGCCAGGCGGTTCAGCGCCTCGAAGGTGTTGAGGACGCCGATGACGTTCTTGTGGATTTCGACCGGCAGGGTCATGCGATGGGTCTCATCCACAATGGCGATGGCGGCGCCGCGCTCGAGGGCCGGCCGGATGAAGTCGTGGCCGTCGTGATTGGGCCCCTTGAGGGCGATGAAAGCTTCGCCGGGGCGCAAAGTGCGCGAGTCAATCGAAAAGCCGGTCACCGATTTGTGCAGGAGCGAAAACGGGGCGGCCACGCGCAGAGCCTCGCGGATCTTGCCTATCGTCCACTGCATGATGCAGCGCTCATTCCCTTCCCTTCCCGCGCCGGCGGGCCGTTGCTGCGCGAGGTGCGGCGCGCAGCCAGCAGGCGACGGGCAACCTCCGCGTCGTTCCAGGGATCGGTGCGGTCGCGGAAGACCTGGGTGTCCTGGTGGCCCTTGCCGACGAGCAGGACGATGTCGCCCGGCCGCGCCTCGGCAAAGGCGCGCTCGAAGGCGCGCTCGCGTTCGACCTCGATGACGTAGTTGCCGCCGGCCTTCTGCACGCCGACGATGATGTCGTTGATGATACGCAGCGGGTCTTCCGAGCGCGGGTTGTCGGTGGTCAGGACAACCAGGTCGGCGAGACGCCCGGCGATCTCGCCCAGCACCGGACGCTTGGAGCGGTCGCGGTCGCCGCCGGAGCCGAAGACGATGATTACCTTGCCCCGGGAGAGGTCGCGAGCCGACTCCAGCAGGTTGGTGAAGGCCAGGTCGGTGTGAGCGAAGTCAACGACCACAGTGAAGGGCTGGCCGGCGGCGATGGTTTCATAGCGGCCGGGGACGCGTTCCAGGTTGTGCAGGCCGGTGGCAATAGTGTCGAGCGGCAGGCCGAGGCCGTAGCCGGTGGCGCCCGCCGCCAGGAGGTTGTAGAGGTTGGAGCGACCCACGAGCGGGGACTGCACGCCGACACTGCCTTCGGGTGTCATCAGAGTGAACTCGATTCCGGAAGCCGAGAGCCGGGGACGACTGACGGTAACGGTTCCTTCGGCGCGCTCCAGCCCGTAGAGAACCACCTTGCCGCGGGAGACGGCTTTCAGGTCGTCGGCCCGCTGGTCATCGGCGTTGAGGACGGCCAGGCGCGGCGGCTCGGCGCCGCACCCAAGGAAGAGACGCT
The DNA here is from genome assembly GCA_045402975.1 of Acidobacteriota bacterium. Classification (GTDB taxonomy): domain Bacteria; phylum Acidobacteriota; class Terriglobia; order Acidiferrales; family 2-02-FULL-67-57; genus JACPRL01. The sequence goes on along the minus strand of JAXIPK010000193.1, from coordinate 5,321 downwards.
TCTTGGCCTCGAAATAGTTGTCCATCGTCTGATGGAAGTCGAGGTGGTCACCGGCCAGGTTGGTGAAAACGGCGGCAGCGAACGGGCAGCCCCAGACGCGATCGAAAGCCAGGCCGTGGGAGGAGACTTCCATCACTGCCCAGCCGGCGCCGGCATCGCGCAACTCGGCGAGGAAGCGCTGGAGGTCGAGCGATTCCGGCGTGGTGTTGGGGGCGGGCTGAACGCCGGAGGCGGTGTGGTACTCGATGGTGCCGAAGAGACCGACGCGATGGCCGGCGGCGTGGAGTATCGATTCCAGCAGGTACGAGGTCGTGGTCTTGCCGTTGGTGCCGGTAATGCCGATGAGCTGCAGGGCGCGGGCGGGCTGCTCGTAGAAGTTGGCGGCGACCTGCGCCAGAGCCTGGCGACCGCGATGGACGTGGACCCAGGCGGCGCTCACGCCAGTCTGCGGCGGCCGGTCACTGAGGATAGCCACGGCGCCGGCGGCGACGGCCTGGGGAATGAACTCGTGCCCGTCGGCCTTCTCGCCCTGAATGGCGGCGAAGAGGAAGCCCGGGCGGACCTGGCGCGAGTCATAGGCGATGCCACGGATTTCGAGCGTGGGCGAGCCGGAGACTCCCAGCGCGCTTACACCCTTCGCTAGCTTGGCTAATTCCATGCGTCGAAACTCTCTATCTTACGCCGACCTCACATTGGCCGCTCGGGCGCTCGCGGCAAAACCGGTTGAAACTGAATCCAGACGCGGCTGCCGCGGGGCACACGCATGCCGGGCTCGGGGCGCTGCACCACCGCCACGCCGCTACCCACCAGCATCGCTTCCAGTCCCAGCTTGGAGCACTCCTCGCCCACAACCCGCAACGGCCGGCCGATGAGGTCGGGAACCGCCACGGTTTCGGTGTCGCTCACCACGACGATGGTGAGGGGGGGATGGCCCCCCGGCTCGCCTGTTGGTTGGATGTCGGGCAAGCGAGCCGGAGGGCCGGTGGGTTGTGGGGGAGGTAAGTTGGGGAGAGACCGTGTCGCCGCGCTGACGGCGCTGGTGGCCACCGTCCGGACGTAGTTGCGCCAGTCGGACGAGTCGGCGGCGAAGCCCGCCTCGGTCATGCCGGGAGCGGGGTCGAATTGGTTCGGGGCGAAGTCGCTGATGGCGGCGCGCTCGAGCCGCAGGGGCACGGCGGGCGCGCGGACGGGGAGGTCGCGGGGGATGTTGCGATGGGCGAGCACGCGCTCGACCACCGAGCGGAAGACCGGCGCCGCCACCTCGCCGCCGTGGTAGAGCCCACGGGGCGAATCGAGCACGACGGTAACGGTCACCACCGGGTCATCCAGCGGCGCGAAGCCGGAGAAGCTGGCGACAAAGTCGGTATGCGAGTACCGGCCGGAGGCGTCAATCTTCTGCGCCGTGCCGGTCTTGCCGGCGGCGGAGTAGCCTTGGGGCTGGGCGGTGCGTCCCGTCCCTTCCCTCACCACACCCGCCAGCATGCGGCGCAGCTCCTCAGCGACCCTCGTGTCTATGATGCGTTCCTCGGGCATTGGTGGTATGGGTTCGGCCTGGTTGCCGCGGAAAATTTCGCGGACCACGTGCGGCTGCTTCCAGACGCCGCCGCTGGCGATGGCGCTCATGGCGGCGGTGAGCTGGAGCGAGGTGATGGCGACTTCCTGCCCCATCGAAATGGCGCCGATGGAGATGCGCGACCAGTTGGAAGCGGGGCGGACCAAACCGGGACTCTCGGCCGGGAGCTCGATGCCGGTGGCCCGGCCGAAGCGCCAGCGCCGGATGTGCTCGTACATCTTGTCGTCGCCGAGGCGGAGGCCGACCTTGATGGCGCCGACGTCGCTCGACTGGTAGATCACCTGGCGCAGGGTCAGCATTCCGAACGGCTTGTGGTCGCGGATGCGATGGCCGGCGATGTAGATGGCGCCTTGCTGGCAGTCAATGACTTCGCTGGGGTTGACGGCGCCTTCCTCGAGCGCCGCCCCAATGGTCACCAGCTTGAAGGTGGAGCCGGGCTCGTAGACGAAGCTCAGGGCGCGGTTGACGTGGTTCTGCTGCGGGACAGCGCTGGGGTTGTTGGGGTTGAAAGTGGGATAGTTGGCCAGCGCCAGGATTTCGCCCGTACGGGGGTCCTGAACGATGATGGTTCCGCTCGAGGCGCGGGTTTTCTGGATGGCGGCGGCGAGCTCGCGCTCGGCGATGTACTGGATGTTTTCGTCCAGGGTCAGCACGACGCTGGCGCCTTCGGTGGGAACGTCACCGACGCGGTCGAACCAGCGGCGGCGGCCGTCGGCGCTGATGACCAGGCGGCGCGAGCGGCCCCGGATGACGGAATCCAGTCCCAGCTCCAGCCCCGCCAGGCCGTTCTCATCCATGCCGACAAAGCCCAGAACGTGAGCGGCCAGCTCGCGCTTGGGGTAGAAGCGTTTGTGCTCGGGCTGGAAGTAAACGCCGGCGAGGCCCAGGCGGCGGACCCGGTCGGCCTCCGCCGCGGTCAGCTTGCGCTTGAGCCAGACGAAGGAACGCGAGGAGCGCAGGCGGTCTTCGATGGTGGTGGCATCGACCGAAAGCACGGGGGAAAGGCGGCGCGCCGCCCTCTCCGGATCCTTGACTTCGTTGGGCACGGCGAAGACGGAGTCGACGCTGACACTGACGGCCAGCTCGTGCCGGTTGCGGTCGTAGAGCACGCCGCGCTTGGGGGTGACTTCCAGAGTGCGCTGCTGCTGGCGCTGGGCGCGGCTGGCGAGCTCCCCGTGGCGGACAACCTGGAGATCAATCAGACGGGCCAGAATCGCGCCCAGCCACAGGAAAGCGACCACACCCAGGAACAGGATTCGCGCTCGCCCTGCCGCCGGCACCACCCGCATTCGACCCTCAGCCCCACCGAAAAACAAAAACAAAGCTATGAAGCCGGCTGGAAGCTCCAGCGAGCATCCAGCCTCTCTTCGGAGCCGGTCTCCAGGGAACCGGCTGGAAGAGATCGAACCTTTCCCCTAAATGCCCCTACCTTCTATCAATCGGTCAGCGAACTTTTTTCCGGCCGCGCCTGAGTCGGAACCCGCGCCAATTCGGGCGGAGCCGCGGGGGCGGAGCCGAGCGGCGTCATCTCGTGCGCCGCGGGATCCGCCAGCCCCAGGCGGTTGCGGGCCAGAGCGTCAATGCGCATGGGGTCGAGCAGCGCCGCCTGCTCCAGGCGCAGGTTGCGGTTCCACTCCAGAACTTTTTCGTAGCGCGCGCGGGTCTCCTCCATGCGATAGCCGCTGTGGACGAACTCGAACTGCTGCCAGGCGCAGAGCAGGATGACGGCCAGGCAGGCCAGCGTGCCGGCGACCAGGACGCCGGTCTCGTGCAGGTAGTCGGGATCGCGTTCGCGGCGCAGCCGGGAGTTGTCAATCCGCTTGACCCAGTAGGCCTGCGCCGGCGCGCCCATGGCTGGCTAGCCCTCCGTCCGCTCGGCAGCGCGGAGTCGCGCGCTGCGGGCGCGTGGGTTGGCGGAGACTTCGCCCCAGCCGGGGCGGACGACTTTCTTGGTGAGGATGCGCAGCCGCCCATCGGCGGCGTCGCGGCGGAACGACTGCTTGACCATACGGTCTTCCAGCGAGTGGTAGCTCAGAATCACCGCTCGTCCTCCGGATTTCAATATGACGGGGACCCGAAGAAGAAACTGCTCGAGCTCCTCCTGTTCTCGATTTACCGCAATCCGCAGCGCCAGAAACGTTCTTGTTGCGGGATGCAGTTTCTGCCTTCCCTTGGCTTTCCGGGTCCCCGTCACTATCGTTGCCAGGTGGCGCGTGTCGCGGACGGGACGCGCACGCACGATGGCCCTGGCGATCTTGTGGGCGTGAGGCTCTTCGCCGTACTGGCGGAGCAGAGCGACCAGCTCGTGCTCGCTCCAATGGTTGACGATGTCGGCCGCAGTCAGCGGGCTCGAGGGGTCCATCCGCATGTCGAGCGGGCCGGCCTCCTGAAAAGAAAAACCTCGCTCAGGAGCGCCGAGCTGCAGGGACGAGAATCCCAGGTCGGCGAGGACGCCATCCACGGGTCCCTGCCCCTGCTGCTCGAGGAGCTCGGGCAAGCGGTCGTAGTGGGAGCGAATGAGCTGGAGCTTGGATTGGAACGGGCGCAAGCGCTCCTGAGCGTGTTCGAGTGCCATCGGGTCCTTATCTACCCCAATCAAACGGCCGGTCGTCAGCCGGCTTAGGATCGCTTCCGCGTGGCCGCCGCCGCCTAACGTTGCATCCACGTAGGTGCCGTCGGGGCGTACCGCCATGTACCGCAGCACTTCCTCCACCATCACGGGCGTATGCCACAGCGTCACTACACTCCCAGCTCATCCAAGGCCTTCAAGTCGTCGTTGGTCAGCGGGTTCTTGCGGATGTCTTCCACGTAGCGTTGACGGTTCCAGATGTCGATGCAGTTGATGGAGCCCAGAACGGTTACCTCGCCCTTGATGTCGGCCGAGTCGCGCAGCGTCGTTGGAATCAGCACCCGGCCCTGCTTGTCGATGCTCACCTGCTGGCCGTAGTAGTTGACCAGGTTCAAGAACTTTTTCCGCGATTGGCTCACCGTCCCTGCCTGCGAGAGCCGCTTCTCCAGCGATTCCCATTCCCGCAGCGGGTAGATGCGCGCGAACTGCCCGTTCCAACTGGTGACGAAGAAGTTCTGCTCGTCGTATCTCTCGCCCAATGCGCGGAGAAAATCGGCGGGGATCTTCAGGCGACCCTTGTCGTCCACTCGCGCTGTGTAGCTGCCGCGGAACATTGCTGTTTCTCACCCGCACCGTGGCGCCGCCCTGTCGCCAAGAGCTTCGCCGGCCTTCCCGACGCCGGCGGCCTTCAACAGCCTTGCTTTTCCTGGGTCCTGCTACTCGCGGGGTGGAGCCACCACTGCACCCGCTTTGGGAGCCACTTGGCTCACTTTCCTGTCCACCAGCTCCCACTTTGCGCCACTTTGTACCCCTCGCCTCCAAGCTTGTCAAGGGAAAAGTGAAGCTTTTCCATAAGAATTTTCAGGACTTGCAGACGAGTTGGTGTGCCCTAAACCCTACAGGTTGGGTCTGATTGCACAAGCGGGCGGCGGATAACCCTATATGTAGCGTCGCGGGTCAGGCCGCTTTAGGGAATGCCCTTCCCATGCGTTCGGATGCATCCCGGACGCATGAAACCAGCGGAGGCGACTGGAGGGCTGGCCCCGGCTTACGGACGGCGCTGAGGGCCGCGAGGACCGCCGTGAGGCGGCGGCATCGCCTGCCGAATCTGCCAGACGCCGCGCAGCAGGCGCCGCTCATTCTGGTTCAGAGGGGAGAGGAACTGAGGATCGTTGGCCA
>JAXIPK010000347.1:0-5017 GCA_045402975.1 Acidobacteriota bacterium | reverse complement strand
GGGCGCGACGCAAGCGCCCGAGCAAAGACGCCAGAACTAGCCACGCCGTCACCATCATCAGGTAGGCAGCGAGGAAACGCGCCGCCAGGCTCGCGGCTTGACCGCCGAGGGACTCCACTTCCGGAACCCAGTGGACGAGCTGCGCGGGGACATAGACGCCCAGCGCAAACACCGCCAGGTAACTCACCCAGTAGCGCCCGCGACGAAAAACTTTCCACGCGGCGGCCAGGCTCGGCCTGCCGAAGCCCGCAAAGCCCTTGGCCGCCACTTCGGCGCCCCAGGGAAGCAGGATCAAGGGAAGGAGAATCCATTCCACAACCCAGTCGAGCGTGGAGAGAAACTTGAACGTGTACTCAGGGCTGATGGGAGTTCGGAAGGTCAGCGTCAACGCTGAGGCCAGCCAATCGGCGGCGCGCGGAACAAAGTCGGCAACGAAGCCCACCGCCCAGTACACCAGAAGCGCCACCAGCCCCCACAGAATCAGCGGCGGCACGCGCCGCAGCGGCCCGCGGAACGGAGTCGCCACCGGCATCGGCCAGCCGGAATGTTTCTGCTCGAAGAAGACGCAAGTGCCGCCATGCAGCCAGAAGAAGGTCGCGCCGAGAAGAACTCCGCCCAGCAGCGAAACCACCAGTTGCCAGATTCGCTCGTCGGGAATCCACAGCCAGGCGTAGGCGGCCGCCAGCCAAGCGGCGTTGGCCGCGACGTGCAGCGCCCAGAGGCGCTTCGCTCCCCACACGGCCCGCAGCGCCTCGCTCATTTCACTTCCACCGTCTTGCTTTCACTCGTCGTCAGGTACTGCGGCTGATACATCGGCTGGGCGCGCGCCGGACTAACACGGAAGCGCCCGGGATTCACAACCTTCAGCAGGTAGACGTACCGCATCTGCCCGCCGGGGAAATAGGTCTGGAAAAGCGCGGCGTGGTATTCGTGGAACTCGCGCCGCGTGCCCCAGAAGCCCCACCAGCCCGGGCGGTCCTTGAGCTCGTAGACGTCGTCGCGCTCGATGAACTCGGTCCCGGCGGGGATGGGATCTTCGACCATTAGGTAACGCCACGAGCCGCCGCTCAGCGTCAGCCGCACCGCCAGGACGTCGCCGGTCTGGAGCGGCCCTTCGAGCGGCTGGAGGTTGTAGACGATGCGGTCGTTCACGTGCTCGGGCACCAGGCGGTAGTAATCGCGCAGGAGGTTGAGCGAGACGCGGCCCATGCGCTCGAGTTTTTCCTGCGTGGAATAGTACTCGATGCGCGCCGACCAGTAGAGCACGCCGGAGCCGCTCTTCGTGATGCGCACGCGCGCCGTCTCGCCGCCGAGCTGCTCGGCGGTGAGCTGCACGACCGGGGTGTCGGTCGCCAGTAGGTCGGCTTCGCTGAAGCGCCGGGACAGAACTTCTTTATCGTTCACCCAGACTTTGAGGGAGTAGTTGGGTTTGAGCTCGCCGCGCAGCTTGAGGTAATCGGTCAGACCGTAGATGACCATCGCCGTCTGCTTGGTGGAGTACCAGTAGTAGCCCTGGTCGCGGTGATTGACGAGCCACAGCGCCGCCTTGGGCAGCAGCGGGCTTTGCGGGCGCTGGCGGGCGAGCAGCTTGAGGGCGTGGGCGGTGGCTTCGGGGCTGGCGTCGCCGGGGAAGTCGAGCAGGGTGTCGCGCGTGGCCTCCCAGTAGGCTTCGGCGTCGTCGGTCTTGGCCTGGCGCTCGAGCTGCTCGGCCGCCTGCGCCGCCCGCGAATCACCCGCGGCTTCGAGCGCCAGCCCGAGAAGCGCGAGGCCGTAGGGCGTCATCTTGCCGCGCTGCTCCCAGGCGGAATCGAACGTGGCGCGATCCTTGTCGCCGGTGAGCGCCAGCGCGTAGACGATGTAGGCGCGCACGTCGGGCTCGAGTTTTCCTTTCTTGATTTCGGCGCGCAGCCAGTCGGCGCCGCGGTCCAGCACGCCGTCGCGGATGTCATAGCCAGCGGCGCGCGCCTGCACCAACCCGGCGATGACGTAGGCGGTCATGAAGGGGTGGCTCTCATCGGTTTCCCACCAACCCCAGCCGCCGTCGGAGTGCTGGAAGTCGTAGAGCCGCTCCTGACCCTTGCGGATTTTCTTTTCCAGCTCCGCCGGGTCGACCTTCGACTTCACGCCGAGCTCTTTGAGCGCCTGGGCGACGACTATGTTGGGGAGGAAGCTCGACATCGTCTGCTCGACGCAGCCGTAGGGGTAGGTGGTGAGGTACTCGAGGGCGCTGAAGATGGCGCCGGCCACCGAAGGCGCCACGCGCACCTCGAGCGTCTTCGACGACGGCACGATTTGCCGGGGGAACTTGAGCTCGACCTGCGCTTCGCCGCTGGCGTCCACGACCGAGCCGGAGCGCGCCTCGGAGAGCTTGACGCCGAAGGGAATCACCGGCAGGGTCAGCTCCAGCGCGTCGGATTCTTCGTCGGTGAGCGCTTTGCTCAGCAGCTTGGCCTCGCGAGCCGTCGGCGTTTGCCCTGAAGGCGCGCGCACGCGGAAGTCCACCTTGGCTTCGCCGCGGCTGGGGATGGTGACGTCCTGCGTTGCGCCCTCGATGATTTCCAGCCCTTCCACCGCCAGCGAAACGCGCGCCGTCTTTTCCTTCTGCAGGTAGTTGTGCACGATGGCCGAGACGCGCACTTCATCGCCCTGAGTGAAGAAGCGCGGCACCGCCAAACGCAAAATCAGATTCTTGCGCACGAGTGTGCGCTGTACGGCGCTGCCCACACGGGTATCTCGCGTGACACCGCGCGCCGTGATGCGCCAGGTGGTGAGCGAGTCGGGGAAGGTGACGCGCGCCTGCGCGCGCCCGCTCGAGTCGGTCTGCAAATCGGCCAGCCAGAGAATCGTGTCGGGGAACGCCTTGCGCACCTTGGGCTCCACCAGCCGTTCCGGCTTGAGCTGCGCCAGCGACGTCGGCCGCCGCAGTCGCGTCAACTGCATCTGGCGCTTCCCGGCGTAGCCGTAGAAGTAATAGCTGAGCGACGTGTCGGTGTTGACCCGGTTGTACACTCTCCCGTAGAAGAACCCGAAAATATCCGGCGCCTGCTCGGGCCGGATGGCGTAGATGGCTTCGTCGACGATGCCCAAGCTGAACTCGCCCGCCACTGGCTGGCCGGCGTGGTCGCGCGCCGCCAGCGTCACCACGCCGGACTCGCCGGGCTTGTACTCCGCCTTCGAGCTCGCCACCTCCACCGTCAACTGCTTCTCCGTCGCCGGCACTTTGACGCTCTTGCTGCCCTGGTAGAGTTGGTTCTCGCGCACGAACACCGCCGAGACAAAAAAGTTCGGCGCGTACTCGGCGCGAATCGGAACCTCCACCGTCACCGTCGGCCCGTTAGCGGCCACCACCTGCCGGCTGTAGATGCCTTGCCCTTCCGCCGTCACCAGCAGGTGCGCGTCCGGGGTGCCGGTGACGATGAGAATCTTCGCCACCTCGCCCGCCTGATACGATTTCTTGTCGGGGACGATCTGCAGCCGCTCGCGGTTGGCGCCGGACCACCAGCCGCCGCGGCCGGTCACCCAGATCCAGGTGCGGTCCTGCACTTCGCGCCCCTCGGGTGTGCGCGCCGTGGCGCGGATGTTCATCGAGCCGCCCGCGCCCACCGGCAACTGAACTTTGGCGCTGCCGCTGGCGTCGGTCATCGCTTCCACCGTTGCCAGCGGCTTGTCCGACCGCTCTCTCTCCGGCCGGTCCCAGTCCCAGCGGAAAAGCTGCGCCCGCACGCGCGTCTGGACGGGCTTGCCGTCGTAGTCGCGCGCCTCGATAGTGAAGCTGCCGCGCGCCCCCGGCTCGTAGACGTATTGGTTGGGCTGGATGTTGACAAGGAAACTGCCGTACGTCGCCAGCACCGAGCTGAACCCGGCAATCTCGCGGTTTCCCTGATCGGTTACGCGCGCCTCCACCCGGTAGCGCTCGTCAAACTGCGCGTCGTTGACGCGCGTGGGGATACGAACCGTCAGCCGGCCCTCGGCGTCGAGCTGCCCGGTCTCTTCGAGGATTTGCTCGCCTCCGTAGTAGTCGTCGCCCTCGGCCGATTCGAACTCCGCCTCCTCCTCGTCGTAGTACAACGGATACCAGTAGCGCGTGCGGTGCACCACATAAGTAACCTTGGCGTTCGCCACCGGCTCGCCGAAGTAGTAGCGCGCTTGCAGCGTCGCCTGGATGTCCTGCCCCTGCAGCACCCGCGGCGACGCCGGCAGCACCCGCACCTCATACTCCGGCTTCTTGTACTCCTCCACGTTGAACCCGCCGCGGACGTCGTTCTCGCCGACTTTCACTTCCACCGAGTAGTAGCCCAGCGCCGCCGAGGACTGCAGCGTGAACTCGCCGTTCACCGTTCCGGTCGCCGACACCTTGGCCGTCTGGCGCACCACCGCCTTGCCCTCCGAGTCCTGCACCTCCACCTGCACTTCGCGGCGCTCCGGCAGCGCGTAGCTCGGCCCGCTCTGCGTCCGCAGGATTGCCTTCCAGTAGACCGTATGTCCGGGGCGATAGACCGGCCGGTCGGTGTAGACGTAGCCGATCAAATGCCGCTCCGGGTCGCTGTTCAGGTACCAGGCGTAAAGCGAATCAACCGCGAAGTCGTCCCCGTGTCGGGCCAGGATGGTGGCGTTCTCCGGTTTCAGCTCCTTGAGCCGCGTCTCGACCAGGCCCTGGGCGTCCGTGGCCTGGTTGGAGACCTCTTTGTCGTCCGACCACACCAGTACCGAGGCGCCTTCCACCGGCGCGCCCGTCTTGCGGTCCACCGCATAGCTCAGGATGTGCCCCGGCGCGCCTTTGCTGATCACCGCCATTCCGGTTATCAGCACCACGGTGTAGGCCCGCAGTTGCCCGTGCACCGCCTCCACCAGGTAGAGTCCCTTGTCCGTAACTTCGATGGGGATGGTCTGCGACTCCCAGCGCTCCACCTGCGGCAGCTCCTGCCGCCACACCGCCACTAGTTGCTTCTGGTTCAGCACCGGAACCTGCGCGTAGGTCGTAACCTTGGGGCCTTCGGGCTGCGCCGGCTTTTCCGTC
>JAXIPK010000113.1:0-5311 GCA_045402975.1 Acidobacteriota bacterium | reverse complement strand
GTGGTTCCAGCGCGACCCGCTCTTGGCCAACATTCGGAATGAGCGGCGGTTCAAGCACATCCTGGACTCCATCGCCTTCCGGCGCCAGCAGCGGCAGGGATCCACACCGGCTCAATAATAGGAGCGAGGACACAAGCAGATGCCGATCAAGACGATCATCGAGCCGTTCAAGATCAAGAGCGTGGAGCCCATCCGGTGGACGACGCGGGCGGAGCGCGAAGCGCTGCTGAAGAAAGCGCACTACAACGTGTTCCAGTTGCCGGCCGAGGATGTGCTGATTGACCTGCTGACCGACTCGGGAACGGCGGCGATGTCGACCCATCAGTGGGCGGCGATGATGGAGGGCGACGAGAGCTATGCCGGTGGGAAAAGTTTCGGCCGCTTCCAGCGCGCCGTGCGGGGCATTTTCGGCTACCAGCACGTCATCCCCACGCACCAGGGGCGCGCCGCCGAACGCATCCTCTTCAGCGTGATGTGCAAGAAAGGCGACGTGGTGCCGAACAACACCCATTTCGACACCACGCGCGCCAACGTGGAGTTTGTCGGGGCTGAAGCTCTTGACCTGCCCATTCCCGAAGGGCGCCAGCCGGCGGCCCAGCATCCCTTCAAGGGCAACCTGGACGTGGCGGCACTCGAGCAGTTGATCGCGCGTGTGGGACGCGAGCGCGTTCCGCTTGTCATGCTGACCATCACCAACAACTCCGGCGGCGGCCAGCCGGTCTCGATGGAAAACGCACGGGCGGTGAGCGCCGTCTGCCGAAAGCACCGCATCCCGTTCTACTTTGACGCCTGCCGCTTCGCCGAGAACGCCTACTTCATCAAGCTGCGCGAGGAGGGCTACGAATCGAAGACCCCGAAAGAGATCGCGCAGGAAATGTTCAAGCTGGGCGACGGCTGCACGATGAGCGCCAAGAAGGACGGCCTGGCCAACATCGGCGGCTTCCTCTGCACCAACGACGACGAGCTGGCGCAGAAAGAAAAGAACCTGCTCATCCTCACCGAGGGCTACCCGACCTACGGCGGACTCGCCGGGCGCGACCTGGACGCGATTGCCGTGGGGCTGGAGGAGGCGTTGGAGGAGGATTACCTGCGGTACCGCATCGTCTCCACCGCGTACCTCGGCAAGCACATCGCCGAAGCGGGCGTACCCATCGTCGAGCCGCCGGGCGGCCACGCCATCTACATTGACGCGCGCGCGTTTCTGCCGCACATCCCGCCGGCCGAGTTCCCCGGCGTGGCGCTGGCCTGCGAGCTGTATCTGGAAGGCGGCATCCGTGGCGTGGAGATCGGCTCGCTGATGTTCGGCGCTGCCGCCAAGATGGACCTGGTGCGGCTGGCGATTCCGCGCCGCGTCTACACGCAGAGCCACGTGGACTACGTGGTCGAAGTGATTCTGGAAGTGTGGAAGCGTCGCCAGCAAATCCGCGGTCTCAAGCTGACCTACGAAGCGCCCTTCCTGAGGCATTTTACGGCGAGACTTTCACCGCTGGAAAATGCCTCACCCTGAGCGAAGTCGAATGGGTCGGGAATTTCACCGCCCGCCTGGCTCCGTAGTGAAAAGGGAACGATTGACAGCGAGCGCGCCTCGGGGCTAGAGTGCGCGGCATCCACGAGGGACGTCGGAACCGTCGGAGGGGGCAATGCAGAGATTGTCAAAAGCGTTCTACCTGGGCTCGATCGCGGGCGGGTTGGGATTGGGAGTCCTGGTGCTATTGATCACCGTTGTGCTGATGGTAGGGTTGGGCGGGAATATCTCGGAGGACGAAGCTGCTATTGCGATTGTGCCCGCCATGCTGTTCATGTTCTATGGCGGCGTGGTGATGCTGGTGCTGTGGTACAAGGCGTGGGCCGCCATCCAGGACGGCCACGCGCGCGCCACGCCGGGCAAAGCCATCGGGTTCCTGTTCATTCCCCTCTTCAACCTCTACTGGGCGTTCCAGGCCATTTGGGGCTGGGCGAAGGATTACAACGCCTACACCGCGCGGCACGGCGTGACCAATGCGCCCAAGATGCCGGAAGGGCTGTTCCTGCTGTACGTGATCTTCTGCTTCACCACCTGGATACCCATTCTGGGGATGCTGCTGCTGGTCGCCAACTTCGTCATTGCGATCATCATGGTCGGAAAGATCTGTGATGGCGTGAATGCGCTGCCGGCCACATCGCCCGCGGCCGCCTGAGCGCGATCTCGTAGCCAAAAAGAAAAGAGCCCACGGTCCAGCCGTGGGCTCTTCTTGTTTCTGGTGTGCCTAGAAGCGAGCGAACATCCCGAAGCTGAAGTTCACGTTGGAGTACATTCCGCGCTGCACCTGGGTAACATCCGGCCCGAAGGCGACGCCACCCACCTCGGCAGCCCCGCGCTGAGTGAAACGCGAAGGGACCATTCGGATGCGGACATCGCCGCGCAGGCCGAAGTGCCGGTGGGGGTACCACTTGAGGCCGGCGCCGATGTTGCCGCCGAACTTGGTGTGCTTGTGCTCGTAGCCGAAGACGCCAAAATCGTTCGTGGAGGTGTCAATGAAGTCAATCAGCGGGCCGCGGCCGTAAGTAATCACGGTGAAGCCGCCGGTGAGATAGGGAATCCAGCGCCCGGTCTCGTTGATGTGGAACACCAGGTTGCCGTCGTGCTGGAGGAGCTCGCCGGCGCTGGTGCGGTAGCGGCGGATGACGTCCCCGGCCAGCGCTACCTGGGCGGCGGGAACCACGACATTGGTGTAGTTACTGTTGAAGTTGAAGTTGTGGGACTGGGTAATGTCGAAGGTGTACTCCAGCGACCACCGCGGCGTGGCGTCGTAGCTGACGCGCGCGCCGGCGTGAAAGGCGTAGTTGTCCGATCGCACTTCCGGCCGGAACAGTGGATGAAAGGCCGGGTTGACGTTGTTGTTCAGGTAGGTCGTGTACGTTGAGTTTTCGTGGACGCCGGTGGGAAACGCCAGCTTCCAGTAGATCCCGAAGTGGCCTTCCACTTCGAAGTTGTCGTCCGGGTCGCGCCCATCATGGGCGGACACCGCCGGCGTCGCCACCAGGCCAACCAGGCCGCACAAAGCCAGTACCAGCCACGTCTTCTTCATTCGCCACCCCCAGAAAACAGCCGCTAAACTCTAGCGCCAGCGGGTAGGGGGTGTCAAGTTCTTGAAGAGACAGGCCTGGATCCATGGACTCCCGCGGGAAGAACTGCAGCCAAACCCTGTTGGCGAGCAGAGCGTCTAACTAGTTCGTGACTGACTGCCGGTATCCGGTGACCAATGACGTCTAGTACGAAAGATGGATTGACCCTGCGAGCAGGGGTTTGTAGAATCAGTGCAGCAGCCTTGGCCCCGATTTCATCGGGGCGCGCACGAGGGGATGGGTCGCAGGGACAAGCCCTGAATCATCGGGGCACTGAAGGGCAGAGGTTCTTTTTGCATCGTCAGCAGCGAAACTGGGTGCCCCGGTTGTTGACCTGGCTGGGTGTTTTTCTTCTGGCCTCGACGCTCGCCGCCGCCCCCAAAGACAAAAAGCCGACGGCGCCCAAGCCGCACAGCGAAGATGATCCCGCTACGCAGCATCACCGCGCCGCCCCCAACCTTCCCACCATGCTGTTGTTCGCCGGCGGTGGAGTTCCCGACCCGGTGGCGCAACTGCTCAGCCAGTCCGAGCAGGCCTATCGTCAGGGCGAGGAACACTTCCGCGCCGGGCGCCGCGAGCAAGCGCGGGCTGAGTTCGATCGCGCCGTGGACTTGCTGCTTAGCTCGCGCTGGTCGGTCAAGGAGGACCCGCGGCTTTCAAGCGGGCTCGAGTCGCTCGTCGAGCGCATCTTCCAACTGGAAGTCAACGCCGGTCCCGAACTCGCCGGGCACGAAGCGCGGGCGGGAATCGAAACGAATGGCCGCGAGCCGGGCGACGTTCCGGCGCCCATCGAAGAGATTCCTTCCCTGACTTTCCCGCCCGACCCGGCGCTGCGCGCGCGCCTCGAGCAGGAGCTCACCGTGCTGGCCCACGACCTGCCCATCGAGCTCAATGACCGCGTACTGAGCGCGGTCAAGTCTTTCCAGACCGCGCGCGGGCAGCGAATTCTCGAGACCGGGCTGCGGCGCGCCGGGCGCTACCGCGAAATGATTACCTCGACCCTGCGCGAGCAGGGTCTGCCGGCCGACCTGATTTACGTCGCGCAGGCCGAGTCGGCCTTCCAGCCCCACGCCCGCTCGCGGGCGCGCGCCGTGGGCCTGTGGCAGTTCGTGAAGTACCGCGGGCAGGAGTACGGCCTGCAGGTGGATTGGTGGATTGACGAGCGGCGCGATCCGGTGAAGTCGACCCGGGCCGCGGCCCGACACTTGCGCGACCTCTACCAGCAGTTCGGCGACTGGTATCTCGTCATGGCGGCCTACAACTGCGGGCCAGGCTGCGTCACGCGCGCGAAAGCGAGAGGCGGTGACGACTACTGGGACATGGTCGAGCGCCGGCTGTTGCCGCGCGAGACCCGCAACTACGTCCCCATCATTCTGGCTGTCACGCTGATGGCCAAGGAGCCGGGACGCTACGGGATCAGCGTCATCCCCGACCCGCCGGCGGCCTACGACGCCGTGCCGGTGACGCGCCCGGTGGACCTGCGCTCGGTGGCCGACGCCCTGGGGATGGACGTCGCGACGCTCCGCGAGATGAACCCGCACGTGCTGCGCGGCGTGACGCCGCCCGACCGCGACGACTTCATGCTCTACGTCCCGCCCGGCATGGGCGAGACGCTGCGCGCCGAGCTCTCGAATCTGCCCGAAGCCAAGCGCACGCAGTGGGCGCAGCATCGGGTGCGCCGCGGGGAAACGCTTTCGCGCATCGCCGCCCGCTACGACACCAGCGCCTCGGCGATTGCCCAGGCCAATGGGCTCAGCGTGCGCAGCCTGCTGCGCGTCGGCGATACGCTCGTCATCCCACAGGGCCGCATGAGCCTGCCGAAGACGCGCGACGATTCCACGCCGCGCTCCACGCCCGCATCGCTATCCACCAAAGCATCCTCGCCGCGCTCAACTCCGCGCCGAGCCAACTCCAGCGACTACGTCGTGGAGCGGGGCGATACGCTCTCCACCATCGCCGCCGCCAACGGCACCACTGCGCGGGAGCTGGCGGAGGCCAACGGGCTTTCCCTGCGCTCCAAGATTCGCCCCGGGCAGCGCCTGGCGCTCCCGGGCCGGGAGGACAAGCCGGCAGCCAAGAGCACAGTGTCCAAACGCAAAGCCGATCCCGAGCCGGCCGGGCCTCGCCAGCACCGCGTTCGCCCGGGCGAAACCCTCTGGGGGCTCTCGAAGAAGTACGGAACTTCCATCAGCGCCCTGCGCGACGC
>JAXIPK010000160.1:0-7417 GCA_045402975.1 Acidobacteriota bacterium | reverse complement strand
GTGGGGCTGGCGCTGGGAGTGAACCCGGTGGTGGAAGCGCTGGTGGACCTGCCGACGCGTATGCCCTGGTGGGCGGTGTTGATGGGCGTGGGGCTGGCGACCTCGGTGGGGCTGTTCTTTGGCGTCTATCCGGCGCACAAGGCCTCGAAGCTCGACCCGATTGTGGCGCTGCGAATGGAATGAGTCCGCTGAAAAAACTCGGGCTGTACTGGCGGCGGGAGTTCGCCGAGAACGTGTGGATGGCGCTGGACACGCTGCGCAGCCACAAGGTGCGCTCCGGGCTGACCATCCTGGGCGTGGTCATCGCCGTCGTCACCCTGGTGGCGGTGGTGGGCATCCTGATGGGCGTGGACCGGAACATCCAGCAGGAGATGCAGAGCTTCGGAGTGCGCAACGCCTTCTTCTACCACTTCAACGTGGGCTTCAACTTCGGCCCGCGCAGCGCCGAGGAGAGGATGCGGCGGCCACTCAAGTACGAGGACTACCGGGCGGTGCGCGACGCTTGCACAGCCTGCGAGGACGTAACCACGTGGCTGTTCCGCAGCGGCATCGAGCGCGCCCGCTACAAGAACGAGGAGATGCTGGGGGTGGAATACCAGGGCGCGCCGGCCAGTGTCTTCACGGTGGTGCCCAACGCCGCCATCCAGCGCGGACGCGCCTTCACCGACGGCGAAGACGAAAACCGCGCCTATGTGGCGGTGATCGGCGAGGACGTGGCCACGGGACTCTTCGGGCCTGAGGATCCTCTCGACAAGGAGATCACCGTTGACGGACGCAACTGGCGCGTCATCGGCATCTTCGAGAAGCCGGCCGGCTCGACGGAAGAAGACGACCGCGTCACGGTGCCCTATTGGACTTTTCACAAGTCGTACCCCAACGAGGAGCGCCACCTCATCATCGTTCGGGGCAAAGAGGGCCAGCTGCCGCTGGCCATGGACCAAACCCGCGCCGCGCTGCGGCGCACTCGCCGCATCCCCTTCGACAAGCCGGACAACTTCAGCTACGCCACTTCGGAGAGCGTTATTCAACAATTCCGCGACTTCACCCGGGCGATTGCCGTGACCGCTTTCGTCATCGCCTCGGTCGGCCTGCTGATCGGCGGTGTGGGCGTGATGAACATCATGCTGGTGAGCGTGACCGAACGCACGCGGGAAATCGGCGTACGCAAAGCCATCGGAGCTCGGCGGCGGGACATCATCTGGCAGTTTCTGGTGGAGGCGGTGGTGCTGACCGGAAGCGGCGGCGTAATCGCCTTGCTGCTGTGCTGGGTCCTGATGAAAGTGGTCGCCGCCACCATTCCGTCTCTGCCCGCCTACATCCCTGCGTGGGTGGTGGTGCTGGCGCTGTCGATGGCTAGCAGCGTGGGGTTGTTCTTTGGCATGTACCCCGCCGTGAAAGCCGCGCGGCTCGATCCGGTAGTCGCGCTGCGCTACGAGTAGATTACCGACTGCTTTTCTTTGCGCTATAGTGGCGGGCGCGAGGTGAGGAATGGGCGAACTGTTTCCCGGACTCAACGCCATGCAGAACAATCATCCAATGTTTGTTCACTACCCGCTCGTGCTGCTGCCCCTGGCGCTGGTATTTCACGCGTGGGCGTACCTGAGCCGGCGCGAAGACGTGGAGAGGGTGGCGCGCTGGCTGCTCTATATCGGTGCAGTGGCGGCGCTGGCAGCCGCGGGCACGGGCTTGCTGGCGGAGGAAACGGTCGAGCACGCCGGGGCGGCGCATGAAGTGTTGGAGCTGCACGAGAGCCTGATGCTCACCACGGCGGGCCTGGCGGCCGGGCTGGCGGTGCTGGCAGCCATCTTCCGGAAGAAATCGCGCCGGCTGATTCAGCTGGTCCTGTTGGTTGGATTGCTGGCGACCAACCTCGTGCTCACCGTCGGCGCCGACCGCGGTGGGCAACTAGTCTATGAATTCGGCCTCGGCGTCAAACCGCAGCCCGCGCCGGCGGCACCGGGCGCTCCGGCGGCGAATCCCCCCGAACACAAGCACGACCACGAGCACTAGGAAAGCCAACACGCGAAAAAGAAAGGACTTGAGCTAACTCTCCCCCAGGCGGGAGCCTGGGGGCTCCGGGGTTGCGGTTACTTCTTGCCTTTCTTGCCGAGGCTGACGAGGAACTTCACCGCCACGCCCTTCTTGCCCTCGGGGAGCTCGTCGACGCGGGCGATTTCGGCGGGGTAGTCGACGTTGATGGCGCCCGCCTCGCGCGAGTAGGGATAGGTAACGACGACGCGGATGCCACGGGAGTAGTTCTGCTGGCTGATGAAGTAGAGGCCGCCGCGGGCCACGTTCTGGGTCTGGGTGTATTCGTCGAGCGACTCGCCCAGGTGATAGCCGGAGATGCGAATGGGCATCTTGAGCCTGGAGCGCGTGTGAGTGCGGCGCTCTTTGGGACCTTCCTCGGCGACAACTTCTTCGACGCGGCCCTTGCCGGTGATGTAGTCGAGGCCCTCGGGGATTTTCCAGCTCACCTGCGAGCGCAGGGCGGCCAGGCACTCGTTAATGACGGTGTCGACCTCGTGGAACTGCTCGGAGTTCCAGCCTTCCTTCTCGATGGCGACGCGGCGACAGACGCGCAGTAGCTCCAGCAGCGAGACCAGCTCGAAGCCCTGCTCGGAGGCCATCTGCGCCTGGGTGCGGATCCAGCGGTCGAGCGCGGAGTAGTTGCCCCGCACCATGGCTTCCGCGCAGGCCTCGTACCAGAAGCCGGCAAGATGGGCGAGCTCTTCAAACGGCAGGAAGGAGAACTGGCACTCCTTGGCTTCGCGCAACTGCTCGGCGGCCGCGGTTGAGTAGCGCTCGCGGCGCCACCCTTCGCGCACAACCGGCCGGCTGCTGTCTTCAATCGGCACGACGCTCTGCCCTCACTGGTCGCGCATTATAGGCACAAGCGCGGGCCACGACAATTGTTTTGTTTTCATCCTTCACTGAGCAGAGTGGAACAAGCGCTGCCGCCCGGCGCTCAGCTTGACTACGAGCTTCTTGCCGGCGGTTCCCGGCGGCGGTTGGAACTCGACGAGGTATTGCCGGTCGAAGAAGGCCCGAAGCTCCTTCAAGTAGGGCAGCAGCGAAGGCGGGTGCAGGCCCAAAGCCAGCGCCTCGCCGCCAGTCTCCCGTGACAACCGGTCCAGGTAGGCCTCGCGGTCGAGGTGCGAATCAACGCCGGGCGACTGCTGGAGCTCCGACCCCACGTGCAGCGTCCAGACAACCACGCCGCGTTCCTGCGCGCGGCGGATGGTCCGAGCAAGAGTAGGGTCGTGATGGGCTTCGCCTACGAAACCGGTGCCTTCGCCCAGATAGAGAATTTGCCCGCGCTCCGGAAAGCGATTTGGAAACTGATCCAGCAACTCGGCGAGGGTCCCGCCCAAGTCGCCTTCCGCGCTGGTGCGGGCGGGCACCGACAAGGCAGCCACAGCCGCCGCAAGGTCGGCTGTGAAGGGCTGCTCAACCTTGAGCGCGCCGCCGTGCTTGTAGGCCACCTGAACGATGGAGCCGGGCGGGAGACCTTCGAGGAACTGGCGCAACTCGGCGAGGTTACTAATCAGCGTGGAACCGGCGCTGTCGTCAATCAGCAGGGCCAGCCGCAGAGGACGCTCATCCGGTTGATACACCTTTACGATCTGGGCGGGCTTATTGCCAACCCGCACTTCGAATTCCGATGCGGCGACTGGCTCGCCGGGGCGCGCCAACGTAACCAGGATGGAGCGCGAGTCCGGCTGCGCGGTGATGAGGGCGCCGGCGAAAAAGACACCGAGGGCCGCCATTGCTGCCAGCAGTTTTCTATTCAAGGATGCCTCCAACTAGTCCATCGAGCGGCGGACGAAGCCGAAGACCGCCAGCCCCAGTCCGGCGATAAACAGGAACGGCAGCGCGTAGTTCATCACCCAGGGGGTGACCTCAAAGGGAATCGTGATGGGGATGGGCGAATGGCCGCCGAGCAGGGTGTAACTGATTCCCGCCAGCAGCATGCAAAGCAACCCGCGACGGATCCAGCGCGCGCCCTGCTCCGCTGCGCCCAAGCCGCGGCGATGACGAAGGACGGCGTGCGCCGCCACGTCCTCGCGACAGTAGGGGCACTGCAGCGATCTGTCGGAGATGGTCTTGCCGCAGTTCACGCACTGGACGTCGGACATCGAGTTGACTACCGCTCCGGCGCGAGCACCTTGACCCCGCGCAGCTTGCGGTTCATCTTCACTTTTCTCAACTCGCCCTCGCCCTGATACTCGAGCACCACCTGCTGCTTGAGCAGTTTGTCGAACTCCGCCAGGAACGGCCGGATGTCCACCGCGAATTTCCCCGACGAGAAGACTTTGGCTCCCGTTCCATCCGCCAGGTAGTCGAGATAGGCGCCGCCGGAGGGCGCGGCACCGCTGCTGCCGAAAGGATCCGTGCCTGGAGCGGCCATGGCGCCGTACTCCGCCGACGGGGCCTGCTTGCCCTGGCCCTCGCGGCCCAGCGGGCCCTGGCCGGTGATTTCGGTCAAGCGGGTTTCAGGCGCGAAGGCCAGCGCATAAATCACCCACACCGGAATGCCGGCCTGGATCGAGCGCTTGATGGCCTGTACCAGCATCTTGTTCTGCTGCGGGGTGGCGCCGGACTGGGCGGCGATGGAGTCGCTACCTTCGCTGAAAAGCAAAATTTCCTTGCGCGCCTCCGGCAGGCTGTCCATGTAGGCGACGATCTGCGCCACCTTGTCGTAGGGCGAGGGCGGCGCCGCGGCCGGGTTGCCATTGGGCGCGCGCAGCGCCGCTGCCACTTTCGGCAGATCGGAGAAGAAATGCGGCGGCGGCAGGACGAAGTCAATCGTCTGCCCGTTCAAGTAGAAGACGCCCACGTAGGTGTTGGGCGGCCGCGAGGTGATGAAGTCGCGCAGCGCCGGCAGCTGCACGCCGAAGTCGGGCGGTTGGTTGTCCTGCAGCACGATGGCCAGCAGCGTCGGCAGCTCGTCGGCCTTCAGGATGCGCGTCGGCGGCGTCTTCTGCTTGCCGACTTCGATCTGAAAATCTTCCGGCTTCACTGCGGGCACGTCCTCGACCTGCCCGTCGAACGTCACCACCACCCGCCGCGGTTTGACCGCTTGCGGCTGCTGCGCCGGCTCCTGCGGCAGCGCCAGCTGCGCCGCCAGCAGGAACAGCATTCCTCCCAGCAGAAGTTGTTTCGCAATCCTCCCCGCGGTCTTGTTCACGGCAGGTTCCTCCCCTTCGCTCGCCCGACTCCCTGTCTGAATTCTACTCCAAACCGGCCCCTGCGCAAGGATGAGTATGGCAAGAGAGTGTGAGAAGAACTGCGTTGGGCGAGATTCAGAACTCGGAGGTTACTCTTTGGCGGCGGCGTCCAGAAAGGCCCGCAGCTTCCGCGACCGCGACGGATGCCGCAGTTTCCGCAGCGCTTTGGCTTCAATCTGCCGAATCCGTTCGCGCGTCACCTGGAACGACTGCCCCACTTCTTCCAGCGTGTGCTCGGACCCGTCGTCCAGCCCGAACCGCATCTTGATGACTTTCTCTTCGCGCGGCGTCAGCGTCTTGAGCACCGACTCGGTCTGTTCCTTCAGGTTCAGGCTGATGACCGCGTCCGACGGCGAGACAATCGCCTTGTCCTCGATGAAGTCGCCCAGATGCGAATCTTCTTCCTCCCCGATGGGCGTCTCCAGCGAAATCGGCTCCTGCGCAATCTTCATCACCTTGCGCACCTTCGACACCGGCAGGTCCATCCGCTTGCCGATTTCCTCCGAAGTCGGCTCGCGCCCCAACTCCTGCACCAGTTGCCGCTGCGTCCGCACCAGCTTGTTGATGGTCTCGATCATGTGCACCGGGATGCGGATGGTGCGCGCCTGGTCGGCGATGGCGCGCGTGATCGCCTGGCGAATCCACCAGGTCGCGTAGGTCGAAAACTTGTAGCCGCGCCGCCACTCGAACTTGTCCACCGCTTTCATCAACCCGATGTTGCCTTCCTGAATCAGGTCGAGGAACTGCAAACCGCGGTTGGTGTACTTCTTGGCAATTGACACCACCAGGCGCAGGTTGGCTTCGATGAGCTCCCGCTTGGCCTTAGCCGACTCGGCCTCGCCGCGCTCCACCACCCGCAGCGTGCGGCGCAATTCTTCCGCCGGCACCTCCGCCGCTTCTTCCAGCGCCGCCAGCCGCGCTCGCAATTCCCGCAAATCCTTGCGCGCGTCCCGCGCCGTCTCCTCCGTGCCCACTTCGACGCGCCGCGCGATCTTCATCAAGTCGCGCTCCAGCTGCGCCAGGTCCTCCACTGTGGTGCGCAGCTTGTCGATCAGCCGCTTGCGCTCCAGGTGGTTGAACTCGATGGCGCGCACGATGCGACCCGCCGCCACCCGCTCGTGCCCCAGCGCCCAGCGGGCGCGAATGGCCTGCCGCGTCTTCCGGGCGCGGATTTTCTCCGCCCGGGCCAGGAGCTGCCGCGTCCGATCGTGCCGCCTGGCCAGCTTGTCGATGACCCGCAGCAGGTTCCGCTTCTTGTCTTCCAGGCGGTCTTCGGTCAGCTCGTCGTCGTCGTACTGGACGACTTCCTTGATGGATTTGTCTTCGGCGCGCAGCGCCGCGCCGATGGCGATGACTTCCTTGATGATGAGCGGCGAGCGCGACAGCACCGTCATCACCCGCACCTGGCCGCGCTCGATGCGCTTGGCGATCGCCACTTCGCCCTCGCGGGTCAGCAGCGGCACCGTGCCCATCTCCCGCAGGTACATGCGGACCGGATCGTTGGTGCGCTCCAACGCGCCCGGGGTCAGGTCGAGCTCGACCTCTTCGGCGGCCTCTTCCGTCTTGTCGTCCGACGGCGTCAACCGCCCCGGCGCTTTCTTCGGCGCCTCTTCCACGATCTCGATGCCGGCGTCGTCGAACGCCGTCAGCACGTCGTCAATCTCGTCCGAAGAATGCACCTCGGCCGGCAAGAGGTCGTTGACCTCGTCGTAGAGCAGGTAGCCCCGCTCCTTGCCCATCAGGATGAGCCGTTTGACGGAATCGTACTTGTCTTCAATCGCCAACTTCAAACTCCTTCACCTCCCCGTCGGAAGACAGAGACACCGCTGCCGACAGGAATGCCAACTTCTTCATTATGTGGAAGATTTCCCTAGCCTCACGCAGCTCCGCACGCGCCCGCTGCTCTCTCTCCCCATTTCTTTAGATGCGCCGCCGGGGAGAAAGATTTCGCCCAAACCTTGCAAAACTATCAGGTTCCAGCCCTTCCCGTCAATCCCCAACTGGTCCTGTTTGTCATCCCGAGCGGAGCGACCGAAGGGAGCGAAGTCGAGGGACCTGCTTGTTGATGTTTCTCTTCGCGTCTTTGTGTCTTCGTGGCTAATGCAGTTCCGCCAGCGCTTTCGAGAGCGCCTGCTTCCGCCCCAGCAGCTCTCGCAACTGCTGGGCTTGTTTGGCCTGCTCCGCCT
>JAXIPK010000268.1:0-2789 GCA_045402975.1 Acidobacteriota bacterium | reverse complement strand
CCTGGTCGCGGCGGCCCGCGAGTCCGGCCATCTTCTCGGGGGGGCGGCGGCTGGCCCGCGCGAGACGCGTGATCTCCGCCAGCCCGCGCGCGATGAGCGCCGCGCGGGCGTTGTTGCCGAGCTCGAGCCCATCGGAAACCCCAGCGGCGATGGCGATGACATTCTTTACCGCGCCGCCGATTTCGACGCCGATGATGTCGGGATTGGTGTAAAGGCGCAGCTCGGGCCCGGCCAGCTCGCCTTGCAACTCGCGTGCCAGAACTTCGTTGCTCGAAGCAACCACCGCGGCGGTCGGCAGACCGGCGGCGACTTCGCGCGCAAACGACGGTCCCGACACGGCGGCCAGGCGCGAAGCCAGGGCGCTCCCCGCAACTTGTAGGATGACCTCTGACGGCCGCGCCAGTGTTTCCAACTCCAGGCCCTTCGTGGCGCTCAGGACGAGAATCCTGCTATCGAGGTGTCCGTGAAGCTCCTGCCACACGCGCCGCAGAAACTGCGACGGCACAACACTGATGACAATGTCGGCGCCGGCGGCGGCTTGGCGGAGATCGTCGGTGATGAGCGTGCCCTCGGGCAGCTGGAAGCCGGGAAGGAACAGGTCGTTCTCCCGCGACTTGCGCATGCGGGCCGCGAGGTCCTTTTCCCGCACCCAGAGGCGCAGCTTGTGGCGAGCGCGGCTGCGCGCGAGCGCCAACACCAGCGCTGTGCCCCAACTTCCCCCGCCGATGATGGCAATGGTCCGCATCTACTTTTTCCGTTTGAGCTCGAGCTTCGGCTCGGTGCCGGCAATCAACCGCTGAATGTTGGCTTGGTGGCGGAGAATAATCAACGAAGCGCCCGCCACGCCCGCCGCACTGACCGCCAGCGGCGGATGGTCAATCACCATCGCCAGCAACGGGTAGGAGGCTGCAGCCAGAATCGAGCCCAGCGAAATGTAACGCCAGATGGCCACGACAATCACCCACACGCCCAGCGCGGCCAGCAGCGGAAGCGGAGTGAAGTACGCAAACACGCCGACGCCGGTGGCCACGCTTTTGCCGCCGCGGAAGCCGAGAAAAACGGGAAAGCTGTGGCCGACAATAGCAGCGAAGCCCGCCGCGGCCATCCAGCGCACGTCGCCCGCGGTGAGGCGCGAGGCAATCTCGACGGCCGCAGCACCTTTGCCGAGGTCGAGCAGCAGCGTCAGAGCGCCCAAGGCCGGGCCGGCGGCGCGCGTCACGTTGGTCGCGCCGATGGAGCCGCTCCCCGCCGCGCGCACGTCCTGCCCCAGCCGGCGCCGGACCAGCAAATAGCCGAACGGCACCGCGCCCACGAGATACCCGAGCGCCACCGCCAGCACGCCTATCCAGTTCACAGGTCAGCTCCGCACAAAGTCAAAGCGCTCCAGCTTGGTGTACTCGGCGCCCTTCGGCGACAGTTTGCTTTGAAAAAGAAAAAACTCGCGGGTCTCGACGCGGCCGAGTTCGGTCGACGGCAGCGCGGCGATTTCTTTCTGCAATGGCTCCAGCCGGACGCTGCTCTTAAAGCGGCCCAGCGTCAGATGAGGAACGAACGGGCGATTCTCGCGCGCGATGCCGAGCGGCTCGAGCGCCGCTTCCATCTGCGCTGCCAGCGCAGCGAGGTTTTCGCTGGCTTCGATTCCCACCCAGAGCACCCGCGGCCGCCGCTCGTTCGGGAAGTAGCCCAGCCCGCGAAACTCCATCGTCACCAGCTTCGCGCTCTGCACGGAGGACAACGCCTGGCGGATGGACGCGAGTTTGTCTTCTGGGACTTCGCCGATGAACTTCAGCGTCAGGTGCATGCCTTCGGGCCGCACCCAGTGGACCTCAGCGTGGGCGCGCTGCAGTCGGTCGAGCAGCTCGCGCACGGCGGCGCGAAGGGCGTCGCTCAGCTCCAGCGCCACAAAGAGGCGCATCGGTCACTTCATCAGCTTGCGGCGCACCAGGTCAAGCGCGGCCTGGGTGGCCTGCCAGCGGATGCGCTCGCGGTCGCCGAGGAAGCGGTGCTTCTCGCCCTTCACTTTGTTGTTGGCGTCGGCCAGCGCAATGAACACCGTGCCCACCGGCTTGTCGGGCGTGCCGCCTTCGGGGCCGGCGATGCCGGTGATGGAAAGTCCCAGCACCGAGCGGGTCTGGCGGCGGATGCCGCGCGCCAGCGACTCCGCCACTTCGGCCGAGACCGCGCCCTTCTTCTTCAGCAGGCCTTCGGGCACGCCGACGAGCTTCCGCTTCAAGTCATCGGCGTAGCACACCACGCCGCCGCGAAAATATTTGGAGCTGCCCGGCACGCTGGTGATGCGCTCGCCCAGCAGCCCGCCGGTGCAGCTCTCCGCGACCGCGAGCGTGGCGCCGCGCATCATCAGATAGAGCCCGACGACCTGCTCCAGGGTCTCCGGGCCGCGGCTGAACACCGCTTCGCCCAGCACATCTTCAATCCGCTCCGCCAGCTCTTCGACCCGCCGCATGGCGTCGGCGGTATCGGCGCCGCTGCCGCGCAGGTGGATTTCAATCTGTCCCGGCGCCGCCAGGATGGTGGTCTGCGGGTTGGTGACTTCGCGGTAGAGGTGCGTGATGCGATGCTCGACGTCCGACTCCGCCATGCCGATCACCTTCACCACCTTGTGCGCGAAGGCGTGTTAGGGCGCGTGCTGCCGCAGTCGCGGCAGGCAGTGCTCTTCAAACATCGGCTTCAATTCTTTCGGCGGGCCGGGCAGCAGCACGATGATGCGATTCTCGCCCGTCGTCAGCCAGAGGCCCGGCGCGGTGCCTTCAGTATTCGCCAGCCATTCG
>JAXIPK010000339.1:0-6746 GCA_045402975.1 Acidobacteriota bacterium | reverse complement strand
TGCCTTTCATGCCGACGCAGGCGCCGACGGCGTCGACGTCGCGGTCGCGCGACACCACGGCGATCTTGGTGCGCTCGCCGGCTTCGCGGGCGATGGCCTTGACCTGGACGGTGCCGTCATAAATCTCCGGCACTTCCATCTCGAACAAGCGCTGCACCAGCATGGGGTCGGCGCGGGAGAGGATGACCTGGGGGCCCTTGGCGTTGCGGTCGACTTCCTTGATGACGACGCGCAGGCGGTCGCCGAGGTGATAGGTTTCGAGGCGCGACTGCTCGCGCTTGGGCATGCGGGCTTCGTAGCGGCCGAGCTCGACGATGACTTCCGGGCCTTCGATGCGCTTGATGACGCAGTTGACCAGCTCGCCCATGCGGCCGCTGTATTCGGCGACGACGATGTCGCGCTCGGCTTCGCGCACTTTCTGGAAGATGACCTGCTTGGCGGTCTGGGCGGCGATGCGGCCCAGAACGTCAGTGGGCTTGGCGATGATGATTTCGCCGCCGATTTCGACCTTGGGGTCGGAGGCGCGGGCTTCCTCCAGGGTGCACTCCACCAGCGGGTCGACGACCTGCTCGACCACTTTCTTCACGCCGAAGACGTTGATGTTGCCGGTCTTGCGGTCGAACTGGGCGCGGAGGTCTTCCCCGGCCTTGTAGTACTTGCGCGCCGCCACTGCCATCGCGTCTTCCAGGGCGGCGATAATGATCTCAGGGTCGACACCCTTCTCACGGCTCAACTGATCAATTGTTTGTGCGAGCAGGCTCATTGCCATAGGGGTCGGGCCTCAGAACTCCACCACCAGATTCACCGCTTCAATCTCGTCGTAGGGAACGCTGACCAACTGGTCGTTGAGCCGGAAGCTGACCTGGCCGTCCTGCAAGCCTTCGAGCTGCGCTTCAAAACGCCGCTGGTTGGCTGCCAGGGGCTGCAAGGGCACCGGGTGCCTGAGGCGGACCTTGACGCGGCGGCCGCGGAAGCGCTCGTAGTCGGCGGGCTTGTAGAGCTTGCGGTCAAGCCCCGGGGAAGCGACCTCGAGGGTGTAGCGGTTGTCGACCAAGTCTTCGACGTCGAGCAGGGTGCCGAGCTGGTTGCTGACTGCCTGGCAGTCGGCGTGGCTGACCGGGGTGTCCGGGCGGTCAATGGTCAGACGCAGGATGCCTCCCCGGGCCGGGCCGGCCCACTCAACGGCCAGGAGCTCGAGCCCTTCCGAGCTGGCCACGCGTTCGGCGATTTGGCGGATGCGTTCCAAGTCCATTGCTTCCCAACAAAAAAGTGGGCTCGCGCCCACTTGTGACGTCGTCAATCTTCTTAGAAGTCTAACTATACCAGCAGATTCCGGGCCTCGCAAGGGGGAAAATCCCCCTTGCGAGGGGCCCGATTGACGGGGGCCGCTTTACGGGTTCGGTTTCTTGGAGCCCGGTCGGTTAGCCGCCGGCTGGGCCGGTTTGGCGGCCGGGGCGCCGGGATCGGTCTTGGCGGCGGCCTGAACCGGGTGGGTCTGGTCGTAGAGCTTGACCACCGGCTCAGTGATGTCCACCGACGGAACGGCAAAGACCACCACCTGGCCGTCGAGGAGCAAGCCCAGGCTGTTCTCCTGGGCGTAGCGGGTGACGACGGCCTGCATCTTCTGGCCGATGCGGTTGATGACGTCGTTGCGAGCCCCCTCGACGTCGTCCTGCAGGTCCTGCTGCTGGCGCGTGTACTGCTTGCGCTTCACCTCCAGTTGCCGAGTCAGGTTGGCGCGCGCATCCTCGCTCAGGGTGCGCTCCTGGGCGCGCAACTGGCCGTCGAGGTCGCGGATCTCGTCGGCGAGCTTCTGCATTTCCGCTTCGCGCGGCGCGAACTGGGCGCGCAGGTCTTCCAGGGCCTTGCGGCCTTCCTGCGTGCTGGCCATAGCCAGTTGGATATTGATGACGCCCACGCGCGTGCCGCTGCCCGCGGCGGGTTGCGCCGCCTGCTTGGACTCGGGGACGTTTTCGAACTGCTGGGCGGCTGCCGGGCCGGCCAGCCACATTGCCGCCGCCAGCACCGCCAAAAGAATCCCATTCCTTCGCATCAGTACACTCCTCCCTTTCCTGTGCTCTGTGTAACCCATCAATTATAGGTTTGACGCTGCGAAACGGTCAACCGCTTGGCCTTTGTTTAGAAGGTGCGGCTGACGGTGAAGCGGAAGGTCTTGACGGGCTCGTGGAAGCTGACGGTGCGCTCCCGGAAGACGAGGCCGAGGGTGGGAACAATCTGGTTTTCAAACACGCCTGGGGGGAGCACCACGCCTTCGGGAACCTCGAAGCTGGAGGCGGGGATGTGAATCTCCTCGGTCAAGCGGAACATGTTGTAGGCCCAGTAGACGCGGAAAGGAACGTTGAGCACGGGGAGAAAGATGACGAACTCGAGGCCGGCCGAGCCGCGCAAGTGGAAGTTGGTGCTGGAGACCAGCTCGAGGTTCTCCGAGAAGGTGAGGTTGGGGAAGACGTCGGTGAGGTTCTGGATGGCCTCGTCGCTGAGGCGCAGTTGCGACTTCCTCAACACGCCGTTCCACCCCAGGTCGACGAAGGGAGCCATCTGAACGGGGCCGGCAATGGGGATGCGATACTCGAAGTTGCCGATGAGCTGGGTGTCGCCGCCGGGGAAGCTAATGGTCTGGTTGAGCAGCTCGACGGTGGTGAAGCGCGGGGTGGGGTTGCCGTTGGGGTCGAGCTGGGTCGGGTCGAGGAAAGCAAAGGGGATGGTGGCACGCACCGGCACATAGGCCATGGGGCTGACGGAGCGGATGTCGAACCCGCGGATGCTGTCTTCACCGCCGGTGTAGAAGCGGCGGGTGACCGCGGGCACCTGGCCGCCGTAGCCGGTGAGGAAAGAGCCCAGCAGGCGGATGGCCAGGGTGTTGCGGCCGCGGTTCATCGGCCGGAAGTGTTTGATCTCGAAGGTGGGCTGGAAGCTCCGCTGGTTCCCCAGATAGGGCCCTTCCAGAGTGAAGGAAGCGAAGATGCTGGTGCCCTGGGTGGGGAACAGGGAGTGGTTGGTGCTGTTGTAGAGGTAGGTGGGAGTGATGCGGCTGGACTTGATGTTCTCCAGCGCGTCGGGTCCGGCAAAGGAGCGGAAGCGCAAGGTTTCAAACAAGCGGTCGCAGCTCTCCGAGACGCAGGTGATGTCGCTGATGTCGTAGCCGTAGTTGAGGCCGACGCGGGTCCAGCGCAGCTTCTTGAGCGGATAGCTGGCGAAGATGGTGAAGCCGATGGAGTTCTGAATGTAGTTGAGGAGCTGGGAGGCGAAGAAGGAGTTGACGGACTGCCCGGTGACCAGGGCGGTCTCGCGGGCCTGGTCGAACTCGAACCGCCGGATGTAGAAGGTGAAGCCGGCCTGCAGCGGGCGGTCGAAGACGTAGGGCTCGGTGAAGCCGAAGAGGAAGGAGGACTGGCGGTCGCCATACTCGACGGCGAGCGAGAGAGTTTCGCCCAGGCCGAGGAAGTTGTTGGTCTCGTAGTTGAGGCCGATAAAGCTGCCCAGCACGCCGCTGGCGCCGCCGCTGAGGCCGATGGTGTTCTTGCCCTTCTCTTTGACCTTGAGGGTGAGGTCGACCTGGCCGCGCTCGGCATCCTGCTGGATTTCGGCGTTTTCGGGCTTGAGGTCTTCGAAGTAGCCGAGCTGGTTGAGGCGCAGGATGGAGGTCTCCCAGAGGCGGGAGTTGAAGACCACGCCTTCTTCGAGCAGCAGCTCGCGGCGGATGACCTTGTCGCGAGTGGTGGTGTTGCCGACAAACTCGATGCGGCGAACGAAGAACTGCTTGCCGGTGTCGACCTCGAGCGTCATGTCAACCACGCGGATCTGGTCGTCAATGTCGGTCGAGGGCAGCGGGGTCATGTTGATGTAGCCGAACTCGCCGTAGACCTTGATGTAGTTCTGGAGGGCCTCGCGCACCATTGTGACGTTGAAGATGTCGCCCTTGCGGAGGGGGAAGAGGGCCTTGAGGTATTCGGGGTTGAGGAAGAGGTCGGCGTCGTTGCCGGTGGAGCTTTTCACCTTCAACTCGCCCATGCGGTAGCGGCCGCCTTCTTCCACCTGGATGCGCATGTCGACGGCTTTGCCGTCCTTGAAGAACCAGGGGAGCATGTCGCCCAGGGGCCACTGGGGGTTGGTGTCGCGCATGCGGGTGTCGGGGGGGTGGATGATGGCGCGGTAGAAGCCGTTCTCCTGGTAGAGCTCGCGGGCGCGCTCGAGGTCTTCGTTCATCTTGTTGGCGTTGTAGGTTTTGGGGTAGATGCCCCAGATGCCGGGGATGCCGTAGGGGCGCGAGCCCTTCATGGAACGGGTCAGGCGGCGGTCGGAGAAGTAGCGGTTGCCGGTGAAGCTGATCTTGCCGACTTTGACCTTGGGGCCTTCTTCGACGATGAAGGTGAGGATGACGGCGTTGGGGGGAACGCGGCGGGCGATGTGGCCGACCTTGGCGAAGTGGCGGCCGCGCTCATCCATCAGTTCTTTCAGCACCACTTCGGCGCGGCGGATGCGGGTGGGGTCGTACTGCATTTCCACGGTGAGGCCGACGCGGCGGTCGCGGAAGCGCTCGAGGATTTCCGACTGCTGGACGGACTGGATGCCGTCGTACTCGATGCGGCGGATGAGCGGGCGCTCGGTGACGATGAAGTAGATGATTTTTCCGCGGGGGCCGTCTTCGACTTCGAGGCGCACGTCCTCGAAATAGTTGGTGTTCCACACCGCCTGGAAGTCGCGGCGGAGGATTTCGGGCTCGAAGGGGTCGCCGGGCTTGGAGAGGATGCGGGCGTTCATGGTGTCCTTGGGGACACGGCGCAGGCCTTCCCAGCGGATGTCTTCGATGATGGCGGTTTGGGCGGCGGCCGGCAGGGAGACGGCGAGCAGGACGAAGGCGAGCGCGGCGAGGATCAGCCAGCGACACCCCGGCGGCCGCGCAATGCGGGGTTCTCCCCTGGCCAGAAATCCCATTCGGTTGCTTAGGCTACCCCTGAGTGCTTATGGATGGCAAGAGGCCGCCCTGAAGTTGCCTTCCCGCTCCTGCATCAGTTAAGCAAGGGGGTGGGTTCCAGGACAGGCCGGAATCCCAGCCGGTCGTTTTCGACAATCACTTCCAGGGTTGCAGGCGGATGCACGTTGCCGGTGATGAGCGCTTCCGACAGCGGGTCTTCAATGAACTTTTGCAGAGCGCGGCGGAGCGGGCGGGCGCCGTAGGTGCGGTCGGTCAAGGTCTTGTCCATCACCCACTGGCGGGCTTCGGGAGTCATCTGGAGCATGACGCCGCGGTGGGCGACGGTCTGGTTGATCTGGTCGACGAGCAGGTCGATGATCTTGAGCAGGTCGTCATCAGCCAGCGGGTTGAAGATGATCACTTCGTCGAGACGGTTCAGAAACTCGGGGTTGAAGACGCGCTTGACCTCGCCGGTGATCATCTCTTCGGTCTTGCGCTGGCCTTCCTCTTCGCTGGGGGCGGTGAAGCCCAGGCCGGACTTCTTCTGCAGGTGGCGGGCGCCGATGTTGGAAGTCATGGTGAGGATGGAATTCTTGAAGTCGACGGTGTTGCCGAGGCCGTCGGTGAGCTGGCCATCTTCGAAGACCTGCAGGAGGATGTTGAAAATGTCAGGGTGGGCCTTCTCGATTTCATCCAGCAGGATGACGGAGTAGGGAGTGCGGCGCACGCGCTCGGTGAGTTGCCCGCCCTCTTCATAACCCACGTAGCCCGGGGGCGAGCCGATGAGCTTGGAGACGGCGTGCTTCTCCATGTACTCCGACATGTCGAAGCGGATGAGCGCCTTCTCGCTGCCGAAGAGGAACTGGGCCAGGCGGCGGGCGACTTCGGTCTTGCCGACGCCGGTGGGGCCGAGAAACAGGAAAGAGCCGACGGGGCGGCCGGGGGCCTTGAGGCCGGCGCGAGTGCGGCGGATGGCGCGGGCCATGGCGCTGATGGCCTGGTCCTGGCTGACGACGAAGCGGTGCAGCTCTTCCTCGATGCGCATCAGCTTGGCCATCTCCTCTTCCTTGATGGAGGTGACCGGGATGCCGGTCCAGCGGGCGACGACTTCTTCGATGTCTTCCCGGTCGACCACGCCGCTGATGGAGTCGTCGAGGTTGAGCCGCTCGCGGACCTGGCGGAGCTTCTCGCGCTCCTTGCGCTCCTCATCGGAGTAGAAGCGCGCCTTCTCGAACTCGTGGTTGGCGATGGCGGTTTCCATCCGGTGAGTGATGAACTTGATGCGCTTCTGGATTTCGGTGACCTCTTCGGGGACGCTCGACTGCTGCAACTTGACGCGGGCGCCGGCTTCGTCAATCAGGTCGATGGCCTTGTCGGGCAGGAAGCGGTCGGGGATGTAGCGCGAGGAGTGGAAGACGGAATAGCGGATGGCCTCGTCGGTGTAGCTGACGGCGTGGAACTTTTCGTAGCGCTCCTTGATGCCCTTGAGCACTTCAATGGCCTGCTCTTCGTTGGGCGGCGTGACCTTGACGGCCTGGAAGCGGCGCTCCAGCGAGCGGTCGCGCTCGATGGACTTGCGGTACTCGGCCGGGGTGGTGGCGCCGATGCACTGGATTTCGCCGCGGCTCAGGGCGGGCTTGAGGATGTTGGCGGCGTCGAGCGAGCCTTCGGCCGAGCCCGCGCCTACCAGTGTGTGGAGCTCGTCGATGAAGATGATGGCGTTCTGCGCCTCCATCAATTCCTTCATGATGGTCTTCAAGCGCTCTTCGAACTGGCCGCGGTACTTGGTGCCGGCGACGATGAGCGAGAG
>JAXIPK010000008.1:0-2366 GCA_045402975.1 Acidobacteriota bacterium | reverse complement strand
CTGGAAGCCCGCGCCGCCTCCCGAAGCCGCCGACTAACTTGGAGGCCCTCAGGGGCTAAAGCCCTAGAGTTGTTCGACGTTCTCGGCACGGCTGAAGCCGTGCCCTCCCATTAGCGGAAGCGGATGGAGTCGAGGACCTGCTGGAAGCTCGACTGGTAGCCGCGCGAGTCGGACTCGGGCACGACGAAGATGGCGTAGAAGAGTCCATCGGGCAGGCGGACGGTGATGAGGGTATCGGCTTCGCGCTCCCCCTTGAGGGGCGAGTTGCCGACGAGTTGAGTAGCGATGGCGGCGCGTCCACCGACGCGGGCGCGCTGGTGGCCCACCTCGCGCATCCCCGGGTTCTGCTGGAGAATCTGCCGCACCAATCGGTCGGTCACCTGCTCCAGGTCGTCGTGCGGGTCGTCCAGCTCGGTCAGGTTGATCATGACGCCGTGCGACATCCCCTGCTGGCTAAGCCCGCCCTCGGGCGCGAAGGCCACCTGCGAGCCGCTCTCGTACACTTTCCAGTTCTCCGGGTAGCCGATGACGAACTCGGGATGCCGGTAGGCCGTCAGAGTGCGCGACGGCTCGCCCGGACGGCCGGTCGGCCTCTGACCCGTCTGCGCTCCCGTCCCTGCCTTGGGCGGCGCCGGCAGGTTCTGCACCAGGCGGCGGATGGCGCGAAACTCTTGCGAGTCGTTGCGGGGCTCGGCCTGCGCGCCGAGCTTGGCGCGCTCCTGCTCAATCCGCTGCTGGCGGTTGTCGGGATTGGGATGGCTGGCAAAAAACTCGACGCTGCGGGACTTTTCGCGCTTCATCAGGAGGGTGAAGAAATCAGACATGGCCTTGGTGTTGTAGTTGGTGTCGTAGAGAATCTGCGTGCCCATCACGTCGGCCTGGGTTTCGGCGCTGCGGGAAAACTTCAGAAAAATGCCGGTGAAGCCGACCTGGATGCCGAGTTGAGCCAGGGCGGCGGCGGTGCTGCCTTCTCCCATGACGCCGCTCAAGACTCCCAGCGGCGCGGCGGTGAGCGTGGCCTTGGTGAGTTGGTTGGTGCCGTGGCGCAGGGAAACGTGGGAAATCTCGTGCGCCATCACGCCGGCCAACTGGGCCTCGTTTTCGGCGGCCTCGATGGTGCCGCGGTTGATGTAGTTGGGTCCGCCGGGGAGCGCGAAGGCGTTGATGTCGCCCTGGTTCACAACTTTGAAGGTGTAGGGATACTTGTTGCCGGGCGCCTTGGCCGCCAACCGCTGTCCCAGCCGGCTGATGTAGTCGTCCACCTCGCGGTTGCTGAGCATGGGGAGCTGGCGCTCGGCGTCCTGAGCCGCTTCCCGCCCCAGCTCGACGTCCTGGTTGGCGCTGAACATGTTCCAGCCCGGCTTGAGTTTGGTGCGGTCGGCCAGCAGCGGCGTGGCCGCCAGCAACACGGCCGACAGTACGCTCACCAGTTGCCGCGCTTCACGCCTCATAAACACCTCCCGGCTCACTTTTCGTAAGATGGCGTTGAGCCGCTTTCGGTTGGCAGATTGTGGCACAAGGCGGCGGAAAGGCAAGTGTCTGAGCGGGTTGGCGCGATGCGACAAGGCCCAATCCGCGGGGCCAATTTGGCGCTTGCCTTCCGGACGCGGAGTGGGTTAGTTTGACATTGAATTCAATGCGAGAGCGCGGGCCACTCATTCCTGTTTTTTCAGCGCCGCTATTTCCCTCGGGAGCGATGGCCGCGCCTGCGACCTAATCGACGCGGAGAGACCGATGCCGGTACAGAAAACCGACAAGATCTGGCACAACGGCCGCTTCATTGACTGGGACGACGCCACCATCCACATCGCTTCGCATGTGGTGAGCTACGGGTCGGCGTTGTTCGAGGGCACGCGCTGCTACGCGCTGCCGGGCGGGCCGGCGATTTTTCGGCTGCGGGAGCACACGCAGCGGTTGCTGAATTCCTGCCGCGTCTACCGCATCCAGCTTCCCTACTCGGTGGAGGAGTTGATGCAGGCGCAGACGGAGCTGGTGCGCGTGAACAAGATGCCGCACTGCTACATCCGCCCAATTGTGCTGCGTGGGTACGGCGAAGTGGGCGTCAACCCGTTCAACGCTCCGATTGAGGTTTACATCGCTTGCTGGCCGTGGGGCGGCTACCTGGGCGAGGACGCGGTGACCAAGGGTGTGGACGTTTGCTTTTCCTCTTGGGTGCGCATCGCACCCAACACGCTGCCGGCGATGGCCAAGAGCGCCGCGAACTATATGAACGCGCAGCTCATCAAGATGGAGGCGCTGACCAACGGCTACGTGGAAGGCATCGCGCTCGACGAACGCGGGCACGTCAGCGAAGGCAGCGGCGAGAATATTTTCGTCGTTCGCGAGGGCCAGCTCTACACGCCGCC
>JAXIPK010000170.1:0-5352 GCA_045402975.1 Acidobacteriota bacterium | reverse complement strand
CTTCGTGGAGCGCC
The DNA here is from genome assembly GCA_045402975.1 of Acidobacteriota bacterium. Classification (GTDB taxonomy): domain Bacteria; phylum Acidobacteriota; class Terriglobia; order Acidiferrales; family 2-02-FULL-67-57; genus JACPRL01. The sequence goes on along the minus strand of JAXIPK010000170.1, from coordinate 5,338 downwards.
TTGCGGGCTTCCTCCAGCGCCGCTTCGGCCGTCTTCACATCGTCCTCGGCCAACTTCTCGCGGTTCTCGTTCAGCAGCTTCTCGACGTGGTACACCATGGTGTCGAGCTTGTTGCGCGCCTCAACCTCCGCGATGCGCTTGCGGTCCTCGCCGGCATGCTCTTCGGCGTCCTTGGCCATTTTCTCCACTTCGTCCTTCGCCAAACCGCTGGAAGCGGTGATGGTGATCTTCTGCTCGCGCCCGGTCGCCACATCGCGCGCCGAAACGTTCAGAATGCCGTTGGCGTCGATGTCGAACGTCACTTCAATCTGCGGGATGCCCCGCGGCGCCGGCGGAATCCCCACCAGGTGGAACTTGCCCAGGGTGCGGTTGTCGCGCGCCATCGGCCGCTCCCCCTGCAGGACGTGAATCTCCACCGAGGTCTGGCTGTCGGCCGCGGTGGAAAAAGTCTCGCTCTTGCGGGTGGGAATGGTGGTGTTGCGCGCGATGAGCGGCGTCATCACGCCGCCCAGCGTCTCCACGCCGAGGGAAAGCGGCGTGACGTCGAGCAGCAGGATGTCCTTCACCTCACCGCCCAGCACGCCGCCTTGGATGGCGGCGCCCACCGCCACGACTTCGTCCGGGTTCACGCCTTTGTGCGGCTCCCTGCCGAAGAGTTCCTTCACCACCTGCTGCACGCGCGGAATGCGGGTCGAGCCGCCCACCAGCACTACTTCGTCGATCTGGCCCGTCTTCATCCCCGCGTCGGCCAGCGCCTGCCGGCAGGGGCCGAGCGAGCGCTGGATCAAGTCTTCCATCAACTGCTCGAGCTTGGCGCGCGTGAGCTTCAGCGCCAGGTGCTTGGGCCCGCTCTGGTCGGCGGTGACGAAGGGCAGGTTGATCTCCGTCTCCATCAGTTGCGAAAGCTCGATCTTGGCTTTCTCCGCCGCTTCCTTCAGGCGCTGCAAGGCCATGCGGTCTTTGGAAAGGTCGATGCCCTGGTCGCGCCGATACTCTTCGATAATCCAGCCGATGATTTTCTGGTCGATGTCGTCGCCGCCCAGGTGTGTGTCGCCGTTGGTGGCTTTGACCTCCACCACACCTTCGCCCACCTCCAGGATGGAAATGTCGAACGTGCCGCCGCCGAAGTCGTAGACCGCGATGATTTCATCCTTCTTCTTGTCGAGCCCGTAGGCCAGCGCCGCCGCGGTGGGCTCGTTGATGATGCGCACTACTTCGAGCCCCGCAATCTCGCCGGCGTCCTTCGTCGCCTGCCGCTGGCTGTCGTTGAAGTAGGCCGGGACGGTGATGACCGCCTTCTCGACCTTCTCGCCCAGGAAGTCCTCGGCCGCCTGCTTCAGCTTCTGGAGGATGATCGCCGACACCTGCGGAGGCGAGTACTTCGTCCCCATCACATCCACCCAGGCGTCGCCGTTGTCCACCGGAACCACCCTGTACGGAACCTGCTTGATCTCTTCCGCAACTTCGTGGACACGCCGGCCCATGAACCGCTTGATGGAGTAAACCGTGTTCTCCGGGTTGGTGATGGCCTGGCGTTTGGCCACCTGGCCCACCAGTCGCTCGCCCGATTTCGTGAAGCCCACTACCGAAGGCGTGATGCGGCTGCCCTCCTGGTTGGGTATCACGGCGGGCTCGCCGGCCTGCATCACTGCAACCACAGAGTTTGTGGTCCCCAAGTCAATCCCAATGATTCTCGACATTCCAACCCTCCAAAGGTGATTCTTTCTATATCCTTACTTTACAATTACTTATAGAAGACGCCATCGTTCATAAGTTAGTCGACTTGTAGTATAGGATATGAGTATTCCGTTGTCAAGCAAGATGTGGTTGTCGGGCGGAAATTCAGCAAACGTAGGGCAACAACCGCCAGGTGCGGCGGCGGTAGGACTCAAACTCGGGACCGAATTCCTCAGCGAGCAGCCTTTCTTCCTGGCGAATTCGGTAGGTGACGACCACAATCACAAACACCAGGAACGGAACCCAGAGCCAACTCCGAAAGATCAGCGGCACGCTCACGCCGACCAGAAGCATGCGCAGATAGATGGGGTGACGGATGACACCATAGATTCCATTCTGAACCAGCTTGTGTCCCTCCTGGAGCGTAACGTAGCCGCTGTACTGCCGGTCGAGCGTCTTGACGGCGACGAAGGCGAGGAGGTTGCCGGCGAAGTAGAGCCCCAGGCCGAGGTAGCGCAGGGCGTCGGGAGCGTTGAAGGTGAGCCAGCCGCGGCGATCTCCATAGGGCAGCAGAAACATCATCGTCAGCCCGAGCAGCAGCAGCCCGGCCAGCACCCACCGCTGCCGCCCCACCGGCCGCGAGCCCTTGCGAAGCATGTTGAGTGGAACGCGCAACACAACCACGAGCGCGGTCGTGAATAGCACCACGACGATCAGGCCGGCGCGCGCGGGATGAGCGAAGAACCCGCCCAGGTCGTCCCAGCCCCAGCCGGAGAACACAACGGCAAAGGCCAGGCTGATCTGCAATCCGAGGCGCAACAGGCTCTTCGGGTCCACCGGCGCTCCTTGTATTAATCTAGATTAATAACTTATATTAACTGACATTAACTTGTCAAGCCCCTTTCCCTGCCCTCCCCTGCCGATTATAGTCCCGCCGTGCTCCCGACCGACCCAGCCACGCTGGCCCTGCTGCTCGCCCTGGTCTTTCTGGTGGCGGCGGCTTACTCCTCAGTCGGACACGGCGGCGCTTCGGGCTATCTCGCCGTGCTCTCCTTCTTCGGGTTAGCGCCGGCGGCGATGGCGCCCAGCGCGTTGTGCCTCAATCTGCTGGTGGCGGGTACGTCCTTCCTTTCCTACCGGCGCGCCGGACACTTCGTCTTTCGCCTGCTATGGCCGTTCCTTCTCACCTCGATTCCCTTCGCGTTCCTCGGCGGACTGACGTCGGTTTCAGCGCGCACGTACCTGGTGTTGCTGGCCGCGGTCCTGCTCTTTGCCGCCTATCGGCTGATCGTCGTCGTGCCGCCGTCGCAGGAAGAGCATTTCGTGCGCGCGCCTTCGCTGTGGGTGGCGTTGCCGGTCGGCGCCGGCATCGGGTTTCTCTCCGGTATCATCGGCGTGGGCGGCGGGATCTTCCTGAGCCCGCTCATCATTCTGATGAAGTGGGCCGACGCCAAGCGCACCGCCGCGGCCTCGGCAGCGTTCATCTGGATCAACTCGCTGGCCGGGCTCTACGGCCAGTTGCTGCGCAAGCCGGTGGACTGGTCGGCGCTGGTGTGGCTGGTGGCGGCGGCGTTTGCGGGCGGGCTGGTGGGTTCGTACGTCGGCGCCTGGCGGCTGGGCGGCGTGTGGCTGCGGAGGATTCTGGGCGTGGTGCTGCTGCTGGCAACCCTCAAGCTGCTGCGGACTGTGTTCTAGCAACAGACAGGAATGTCTGTCCTACCGGGAAACGGGCTCGAAGATCAGCACGTACTGATAGGGCAGAACGTCGGGCGATGCCACCAGCCGGTAGCCTGCCTCATTGAACTCTTTCTGCACTTCTTCCTCCGTCAGCTTGTGTTGCGGCGGCGGGCCGACGGGCAGCTCGCCCTGGCGGAAGTCGACGATGACCACGCGGCCACCCGGCGCCAGGTCGTTCTTCAGCCGACGCGCATACTCCACGCGGTCGGAGATGTGGTGCCAGGTGTCGCAAATGAAAATGAGGTCGGAGGCGCCGTCGGGCAAGCGCGGGTTGTCGGCCGAGGAGAGAATGGGGACGAGTTGCGGCAGTCCGTCCTTATCGGCACGGTCGCGCAGCTCGACCACCATCTTGGGCTCGAGGTCGGAGGCGAACACCGTTCCGTCCCGACCGACCGCAACCGCGAAGCGCCGTGCGAAGTAGCCGGTGCCAGCGCCGATGTCGGCAATCATCATCCCGCGCTGGATGCCGAGAGCGCCGATGAGCTCGTTGGGCTTCTGCCAAGCATCGCGCTCGGAGGATTCGAAGATGGCACGGTAGCGGTCAATGTCAGTGAAGGAATGGTCGGGGGCCTTGCCCGGCTCGGGCGGCTTGTGCTCGTGCTGCGCCGCGGCTGCGCCAAGAGAAACAAGAACCGCCAAGAGAACGAACTGGACCTGCTTCTTCATTGCATTCCTCCCACAGCACACTACTGCCTTTGACGCCGCTGGGTCAATTTGGTCAACGCTGCCGAACCAGCCGTACTAGAATGGCAGCCCTCCGGAGGTTGCAATGAAGAATCAAGCTCGGCTGCTCCTGGTGACTATCCTGCTGACGACTGGCACCGCAACTCTTTCAGCCGGTGTGGAAGGCGCGCGGGCGGAGCGCGACCGCGCCGCGATTCACGACAGAATTGTGCTCAAGAAGCTCGACACCGTGCTGGGCCCGGCGATGCGCGCCAACCAGATTGACATGTGGATCGTGCTGACGCGCGAGTACAACGTCGATCCGGTGTTTCCTTTCATCACTCCCGACGGAACCTACCCCGGCGGGCGCAACGCCTATGTGTTCATCAATACGGGCGGGGCACGGCCGGAGCGCATCGTCATCGGCAGCCACCAGTGGAAGCAAGGCGCGCCGTTCTTCGACAAAGTCATTGCGGCGCGCGGCGTCAAGGTAGGTGAAGAGCTGCGCAAGCTGTGCGAGCAGCATCAGCCCAAGCGCATCGGCATCAACTTCGCACATGAAACCTCCGCCGCCGATGGGCTGACGGCTTCGATGCGCGACTGGCTCACCGCGGCGCTGGGCGCGGAGTATGCCAAGCGCCTGGTGAGCACCGAGCGGCTGGTGATTGACTACCTCGACACGCGCCTGCCGGAAGAAGAGGCGCTCTTCCGCGAAGCCGCCGAGCTGACGCGCAAGATTTGGGAGGAAGCCTTCACGAGCAAGGTCATCACGCCGGGCAAGACCACGGTGGGCGACGTGCTGTGGTTCATCCGGCAGCGCTGCGCCGACGACAACGTCGGCATCTGGTTCCGGCCCGATATCCGGTTGCAGCGGCGCGGGCTGAAGTTCGACCCCAGCGAGGTGGCGCCGGATGATTTCGTCATCGAGCGCGGCGACGTCCTGCACCTCGACTTCGGCATCATCTATCTCGACTTCCACACCGACTACCAGAAGCACTTCTACGTGCCGCGCGAGGGCGAAACCGACGTGCCGGCGGGCTTGAAGCGCGCGCTGGCGAATACGAACAAGCTGCAAGACATTCTGCTGAGCGAGATGAAGCCCGGGCTCACCGGCGAAGAGGTCTACACCGTAACGATGGAACGCGCCAAAGCCGCGGGGCTCGAGGCGATGATTTATTCGCATTCCATCGGGAACTTCGGGCACTTCGTCGGTACCGCCATCGGCTCGTTCACCAGCGGCCCGACGCGCGGCCTGCGCGGG
>JAXIPK010000381.1:0-7960 GCA_045402975.1 Acidobacteriota bacterium | reverse complement strand
ACGCTCTTCTTCACCGCCAGGGCCGAATACTCGCTCACCGGCAGCTTGGCTTGCGCGGCCAGCAACAACACCACGCCGCGGACCTGGCTCAGGTGCATGGCGCTTTTTACGTTGAACGACTGGAAGACGGCTTCCAGAGCGATGCTGTCGGGGTGGAAGCGCTCCAGCAGACCTTCGAGTTCGTGGTGGATGTGCATCAGGCGCTCGCCCAGCAAGCGAGAGCGCGGAACGCGGATGGCGCCGAAGTGGAGAACCTGGTGGTCCTTGCCGTTGCTCTGGAGGATGGCGACGCCGGTCTGGATACTTCCGCAATCAATTCCCAGAACGCGGAGCCCATTCACCGGCGAGGCGTGGCGGCCGGGATCAGGAGGCTGCCATGGCGGCTTCGATTTCTTTTTCGGCAATGTCGAAGTTGGCGTAGACGTGCTGCACGTCGTCCTGCTCTTCCAGCGCATCGAGCAGCCGGAGCATCTGCTGCGCCTGCGAACCTTCCAGGCGCACCGTGTTCTGAGGAATCATGCTGATCTCGGCCGTGGCGGGGGTCACGCCGCGCGCCGCCAGAGCCTGCTTGAGCGGCTCCAGGCACGCAGGCGGGCCGGTGATTTCCCAACTGCTGCCGTCTTCGCGCAGGTCCTCGGCGCCGGCCTCCAGGACCAAATCGGTGAGCGCGTCCTCGTCGACGGCTTCGCGAGGCAAGGTAACGCAGGCCTTGCGGTTGAACATCCAGGACACCGAGCCGTTTTCGCCCAGGTTCCCGCCCCACTTGGAGAAAATGTGGCGCAGCTCGTTCACCGTACGAGTGCGATTGTCGCTGGCCGTTTCCACCAGGATGGCCACACCGCCGGGACCGTAGGCCTCGAAGGTAACCTCCTCAATCACCAGTCCCGGGATCTGGCCGGTGCCGCGCTTGATGGCGCGGTCAATATTGTCCGCCGGCATGTTCTCGGCTCGCGCCGCCGCGATGGCGGTACGTAAGCGCGGGTTGGAGTTGGGGTCGCCGCCAGCCGTGCGGGCGGCCACCGTGACTTCTTTGATCAGGCGGCTGAAAGCCCGTCCGCGGCGCGCGTCAGTCGCCGCCTTCTTATGCTTGATTGTGGCCCATTTGGAATGGCCGGACATAAGGCACCTTCTAGGTTTAGTCCCGATTACTTTATCACAGCACGGAAAGAGCTGCCAACCTCAGGCGCCGATGTAGCGTGCATAGAGACTGCGTGCCAGGCCCGGGTCGGTCGTGCCGCGCACGATGGCGCGGCCGTCGGCAAAGACCGTCAGTTCGTAGGGCGGCACGCTCAAGCGCAGCAGGTAGTCGTTGTTGCGCACATCGCCATGGGCCGCCAGCCGGCCGCGCAACTGCTGGAGGTCGAGTCGGCGCGCGTGCTCGTGGATTTGTACTGAGTTGCGCCCGCAAAGAGTAATCTGCGGCTGCGCGCCGCCCTCGAGGTGAACGAACTCGCGGCGCCCGCAGGTGCGGCACTCCGCGCGCGGCCCCGGCAGCGGTGAAGCGTAGAATTCATTCTTCCAGAGGTCGCCGCGATGCAGGCGCGCCCTCTCCGCCGACCAGCGCCCGGTGAGGAGCTGCAACGCCTGGCTCACCTGCAGCGCCGCCACCCACGTCACCGCGGGATTGATGACGCCAACCGTGTCGCAGGTCTCTTCTGCTCCGCGCTCCGCTTGAGGCTCTAAAAGACACGTGAGGCATGCCGTGGTTCCCGGAACAATCGGCATCGTGACGCCGTAGCTCGCGACGACGGCGCCGTAAATCCAGGGACGCTTGTGCTTGACCGCCACGTCGTTGAGCAGCCACCGCGCTTCGAAGTTGTCGGTGCCGTCCAGGAACAGCTCGCAATCGCTCAGGAGCGTTTCCGCGTTCCCCGGCACCAGGTCGGCTACCACCCCTTCCACGCGGATGGCGGAGTTGATTTGCCGCAGCTTGCGCTCCGCCGCCACCGCCTTGGGCAGGCTCTCGCGGGCATCGGCCTCATCGAAGAGCATCTGGCGCTGCAGGTTCGACTCTTCGACGAAGTCACGGTCAATGATGCGGATGAAGCCGACGCCGGCGCGGGCCAGGGCGCCGGCCTGCGCCGAGCCCAGCGCGCCGCAACCGACAATCGCGACGCGGGAGTTCAGCAGCCGGCGCTGTCCTTCTTCGCCGATGCCGGAGAAAAGGATCTGCCGGGAATACTTCGTCCACATCTCATTCGGCATGCTTTCATTATAGCCCTCCTCAAACCACGCCGGCCCGGCTCCCGCGCGGTATACTTTCCTGAGAGCCATGAAGACCTCTGAGGTCAGGGATTTCGCCACCAGCCGCGCGGCCATGGTGGAATGGCAACTTAGCCAGCGCGGGATTCACGACCCGCGCGTGTTGGACGCTTTTCGCGAGGTCCCGCGGCACCTGTTTGTCCCGGCCGAGCTTGTCCATCACGCCTACGACGATTGCCCGCTGCCCATCGGCGAAGGGCAGACCATCTCGCAGCCCTACATGGTGGCGGTGATGACCGAAGCGGCCGCGCTGACCGGGCGCGAGAAAGTTCTGGAAGTCGGAACCGGCAGCGGCTACCAGGCGGCGATCCTGGCGCGGTTGGCCGCACGAGTCTACAGCGTCGAGCAGCACGCCGCGCTGTCTGCGGCGGCCGAGGAGCGCCTGCGACGACTGGGCGTCACCAACGTCATCTGCCTGGTGGGCGACGGTAGCCTGGGCTACGCCGAGGCCGCGCCGTATGACGTAATTGTAGTCACCGCCGCCGCGCCCACCATTCCCGAGACGCTGGTGGAGCAGTTGGCGCCGCGAGGCCGTCTGATGATTCCGGTGGGAAGCCGCGACTCGCAGGAGCTTCTGTTGGTGCGCCGCAGGGGCGGAGAGGTCTCACGGGAGACAATCAACTACTGCCGCTTCGTGCCGCTTGGCGGCCGCTACGGATGGAGCGACGCGTGACGCCGCAGCAGCGCCAGGCCCCTTTCGCAAATGGCGCGCGCTTTTTCGCTGACCTGGTGGCGGGCGAACTCTTCCGGGCGCACCCACTTGGCGGCGGCGACGTCTGAGCCGGCCAGCAAGTCGCCGCTCACCGGCACGCAGAGGTAGTCGAGCAGGACGTAGTGGAAGCGGGGGCGGTCGCTCTCGTCGCGCACAATGCGCTCGAAGGCCTCCACCAGCTCCAGCACGCGGACTTCAAGGCCGGTTTCTTCGCGCAACTCGCGGACCACGGCTTCCACGAGAGTTTCGCCCAGCTCCACGGCGCCGCCCGGCAGTGTCCACTTCCCCGAGAGCGGTTCCTGGGCGCGCTGTACCAGCAGCACCTGGCCGTCACGAATCACCACGGCGCCGACGCCGACGATAGGCCGGTCCGGATACTCACGCTGCGAGCTCATCAGCCCTCTGAAGTCATCGGGCGGTCTTCTCGACCACCTCGTAGTAGAAGCGCAGTCCGTAGCGCACGTTCTTCACCGAAATGCGCTCGTTGTCGCCGTGGACGGTGGCGCTCTCGGTGCGGTCGAGCAGGAACGGCTCGAAGCCGTAGCAATGGATTCCCAACTGGCGGAAGATGCCGCACTCGGTGTAGCCGCTCAGCATCCGCGTGGTGACGGGGACGCCGGGGTGTTGCGTGGCCACGACCGCCTGAATCGTCTTGAAGACTGCGGTGTCGGTCGGCGAGCTGTTGGCGGGGCGGAAGTCCCCCTGGAGGGGCTCGATTTCGATGGCGTCGTCGTTCACCACGGCGCGCAAGTCGGCGAGGAACTTCTGCGGGTCTTCGCCCGGCAGCAGCCGCACGTCGAGATGGGCGGAGGCTTCGCCGGGAATCACGTTGGTCTGCTGCGAGCCCTGCAGCACGGTGATGGAGACCGTGTTGCGGAACAGATAGTTGTAGGTCGGGTCGGCGGTCAGCTCGGTGCGGAAGGCCGGGTCTTGCATCGACTCGCGGATGTTGCGGAACTTGGCGGCCCGCGCCGGCGGCTCCTGGTCGGCCACGTCGCGGAAGAACTGCTCGACGCCGGGGAGGATTCGGATGGGCGTCTCCCACGCGGCGACGCGCGCCAGGGCGCGCACCAGCCGGTGCGAGGCGGAGTCGCTGCGCGGGCGCGAGCCGTGCCCCGGGCGGCCCCGGGCGCGAACGCGCAGCCAGAAGGGCGCCTTCTCCGAGTTGTCGATGCCGAAGAACTTGATGCGGCCGTCCTCGACCAGGTTCTCTCCGCCCTCGGTGAGGATGAACTCGGCGGCGGCCAGTGTGTCGCGCTGGTTGGCGGCCAGCCAGCCGGCGCCCAGCATGGCGACTTCTTCGTCGCTGGTGGCGACGAAGAGGACGTCGCGGCGCAGCGGCACGGCCTCGCGCTTCAGCATCACCATCACCACGGCCTGCAACAACCCCAGGCCTTTCATGTCGAGCGCGCCGCGGCCGTAAAGGTAGTCGTCGACAATGGCGCCGGAAAAGGGAGCCACGCGCCAGCGGGCCGGGTCGGAGCTCACCACGTCCATGTGGTTGGCCAGAATCAGCGGCCGCGCCGAGCCGTCGCCCTTCAGGCGCGCGATCAAGTTGGCGCGACCGGGGGCGAACTCGTAGACTTCGACCGGAATGCCCTCGGCCTCGAACCACTCTTTGAAGAAACGCGCAGTCACCATCTCGTTGCCGGGGGGATTGGTGGTGTCGAGCTGCAGGTAGCGGGCCATCCGCTCGACCGCCAAGTCCTCGTAGCGGCCCCAGTCCGGCTCCGCAGCCGCCGCCGGGACTGCTCCCAGCAAGAACAAAGCCAACGTCAGAGCCGTTTTGCGCATCTCTCCTCCGCACACAAAAAATCCGCTGGACAACCCGTAAAACAGCGGTGCTATATAATACCGGAAACGGGAGGATCAAGACGCGGGAGGTAGACAGCCGTGGCGAAGTGCCCTGAGTGCGGCGCGGTGCTGGACATTGACGTAGATGAGACCGAGGAAGGCGAAATCCTTTCCTGCCCCGACTGCGCGGTGGACTTGGAAGTGGTCAGCCTGCATCCGCTGGAGCTGAACGTCCTGGCGGATGAGGATGACGAGGACGAAGAGGAGGAAGGAAAGGAGCCGGGCGAGGACGATGAGACCGCCGAGGACGATGACGAAGAAGAATCCGACAATGGTGACTTCCGCTAGGCATCTCCCGCTGGGCGGCGCGCTCCGGGAGCAGACCTTCCAGGTCAGATCAACATTATCTTCGGAGCACGGAACAACAAGGTTTACTTCTACAACAGCTCGGGAGTCATCGGGAAGCCGATGAAGCTGAAGGATTTCTTGGGGCAATGACTTGGAGACGAGAGATGGAGTACGGCTCATGAGAAACCTCGGGATTCTTGGAGTGGTTCTAACACTAGGCTTGGGAGCAAATACGGTGGCTGCCCAACAAGCAAGAAAGCCGATGCCAACGGTCGCCAGCGCCAGTGTGCCCCTCTATCCTCGCGTTATTCGGGCGGCACGCATCCAGGGAGATGTTACGCTCCAGTTGTCGACAGACGGGGAACGGGTTTCCGCCGTAGAGGTCGAAAATGGCCCGCCCATGCTGGCGGAGGCCGCGAAGGATAACGTGAAAACGTGGCAATTCGAGCCACACACGCCAACGAGCTTTGAGGTCACGTTTCACTACAAGCTCTTGCTACCTACCAAGTGCGATTCGGAATGCAACTGCGACAGCGAGGAAAAGGAATCGGTGCTGTTACAGTTGCCCACCAACGTGGAGGTGAGTTCGAAGATACCAGCGATTTGCGATCCTCCCGCAAAGATAGAGATCAAACGATGATGTTGAGGGGGTGTTTCCTCTGCCAACTCGCGGCGCTGGCACTGTTGGGCGTCCTCGCCGTTGCGGCGCAGACCGCCACCAAACGCACCGTGCGCGGTCAAGTGCTGGATGAGAATGACAAAACCGTCGCCGGCGCCGTGGTTTCCCTCGCCAACCTCTCGTCCAAAGTGCGCTCGACAATGGTCACCGACAAGGACGGCCGCTACCAGTTCAACGAGGTTCCAAAGAAATTCGATTATGAAGTGACCGCCGAGTTCGAAGGCAAGAAGGCGCGGCCGCGGCGGCTTTCGCAGTTCGACCCTCGCGACATCACGGTGTTCAACTTCAAACTGGAGCCGCCCGGCGAGAACACCGAGAAGAAAGACAACCCCTAGCTCAACCACCCCAGAACACGCAGACTCGCCGGCTCAACGTTGATCTCCAGCGGCAGCTCCGCCAGAAATTCTCCATCCCCGAAAAGCTCAGCCCCCACCGGCGCCTCCAAGCGCAGCCGTCCAGCGCGGAAGTAGCGGACGTTAGGCGCGCCGATGTGCCTTCCGCGCAAAAGTGCCGGGTACAAGCGCAGCAAGCCAAGCGTCGAGATGCGCTCGATGATGCAGACATCGAGCAGGCCGTCATCGAGCCGCGCCTCAGGGGCAATGCGAAGCCCGCCACCGTAGTTGGGCGCGTTGGCCACCGCCACCCACATCACCTCGCCGGAGAAGCTTTCTGTGTCGCTCGTCAGCTCAATCCGGATCGCCCAATAAGTAGCCAGTGTGTAGAGCGCAATGAGGAAGTAGCGGGCATGCCCAGTAAGCCCACCGCCCCAGGCGTTGGCGCGGCGGTTGGTGGCGGCGTCGAGGCCGACGCCGGCCACGCAGGCGTAGGCGATGTCTCCCACCCGTGCCAAATCAATCGACACCACCGGCGCGCGCAGGAGGAACTCGACCGCTGCCAGCGGATCGAGTGGGACGCCGAGGGCGCGCGCCAGGTCGTTGCCGTGGCCCAACGGAATCACACCGAGGGCAGTTTGCGTGCCGCGCAGGGCGTTGACGGCGGCGTGGGCGGAGCCATCGCCCCCGGCGACCAGCACCCGCTCGTAGCCGGCATGCGCCGCCCTCTCCGCTTGGCGCCGCAAGTCGGCTGCGTCCTGCGTTTCGTGGTAGTCAAAGCCGGGCGACTGGCGGGCGATGGCTGCGCGAATCGCGGGCAGGAGGCGACGCGCGCGCAGGCCGGCAGCGCTCGGATTCGCGAGGAAGAGCAGCTTCAAGTGTTTGACGGCTTCTTATACCGAAGGCGAAGGAACTTCCCTCTCTTGCCTACCTTCATCGTGTATTCGACGTCCGGCTCCAGCTCAATCTTGAGCTCGAGGAACGGCTTCCCATTGATGTCGACCGCGCCCTGCTTGATGAGCCGGGTGGCTTCGGTGCCCGAGGGCGCCAGGCCGTGTTCGACCATCAGCTTCGGCAACTGAACGGATGGATGGTCGCGCATCACCTCGGGCGTATTCGCCGCCGCTCGGCCTTCTTTGACGGCGCGGGTGAATTCCTCCGCCGCCTGCTCGGCGGCATCGGCGGAGTGGAAGTCGCGGACAATCATTTTGGCAAGGTCGCGCTTGACCTCCATCGGATGGCGCTTCTCGGATTTGACTTCGGTTCGCAGCGCCGCGATCTGCGCCGGCTCGAGGTCGGTGAGCAGCTCGTAGTAGCTCCACATCGTCTCATCGGAGATGGACATCAGCTTGCCGAACATCTTCGCCGCCGGCTCGGTGATGCCGACGTAGTTGCCGAGGCTCTTGCTCATGCGCTGCACGCCGTCGGTGCCGACGAGGATGGGCGTCATGACAAGAATCTGCGAGGGCTGGCCGTAGGCGCGCTGGATTTCGCGGCCGACGAGCAGGTTGAACTTCTGATCGGTGCCGCCGAGCTCGACGTCGGCCTGAAGCGCCACCGAGTCGTAGGCTTGCAGCATCGGGTAAAGCAGCTCGTGCAGCGAGATGGGCTGGTTCGACGCCAGGCGCGTGCGGAAGTCTTCGCGCTCGATGAGCCGCGCCACGGTGTACTGCCCGCACAGGCGCACAATCTGCTCGCCGGTCAGCTTGCCCAGCCACTCGGAGTTGAAGCGCACTTCGGTGCGCGTGGGGTCGAGAATCTTGAAGACCTGCTGCTTGTAGGTTTCGGCGTTGGCGTCGATCTGCTCGCGCGTCAGCGGCGGGCGCGTGGCGG
>JAXIPK010000272.1:0-7070 GCA_045402975.1 Acidobacteriota bacterium | reverse complement strand
AAAGGAAAAGCGACCTAGGGTCTCCGAAAAAGCCCTGCCAGTCAAGGGGTTTCTGCGTCCTGGTGCCCGGCGGCGTCCTTCGGCTCTGCTCAGGATAAAGAAGCCGCTGGGGCTGAACATAGCGGGATGGGCCCCTTCAGGGAATGCCCTTCCCATGCGTTCGGATGCATCCCGGACGCATGAGACGCATGGGCTGGGGGGTAGGGCCGGGAAGCGCGCTCCGAGCAGTCCAGGCGAACTGGCGCCGCTCGGCCGCGAGCCATTTTCCCCTTTACTCGTGGCTGGCTTGCTATAATCCGTGCGTCTGGCCGCCTTCTCTGGGGACCCTGCGTTCGTTCAGCAAAGGAGAACTCCGATGACCAAGATTGCCTCCGTCCATGCGCGAGAGATTCTGGATTCGCGCGGAAACCCCACCGTTGAAGCCGACGTGGTGCTGGAGGGAGGCGCGCGGGGGCGGGCCGCGGTGCCTTCGGGGGCTTCGACCGGCGAGCACGAGGCGCTCGAGCTGCGCGACGGCGATAAGTCGCGCTACCTCGGCAGGGGGACCCGCAAGGCGGTCGAGAACGCCAACAACATCATCGCGCCCAAGGTCAAAGGTCGCGACGCCGCCGACCAGGCCGGCCTCGACCGGTTCCTCTGTGAATTGGATGGCACGCCCACCAAGTCGAAGCTCGGCGCCAACGCCATCCTCGCCGTCTCGATGGCCGCCGCGCGCGCGGCTGCGACCGCCAAAGGCGTGCCGCTCTACAAGTATCTCGCTCGTGATGGCGGCAACACGCTGCCGGTGCCGATGATGAACATCATCAACGGCGGCGCCCACGCCGATAACAGCGTCGACTTCCAGGAGTTCATGGTTTTCCCCTGGGGCGCGCCGTCGTTCCGCGAGGCCATCCGCTGGGGCGTCGAAGTCTTTCACAATCTGAAGACGGTGCTGAAGAAGCGCGGCTACTCGACCGCCGTGGGCGACGAGGGCGGCTTCGCGCCCAACCTCAAGTCGAACGTCGAAGCCATCGAAGTCATCCTCGAAGCCATCACCGCCGCCGGCTACAAGCCCGCCGAGCAGATCGCCATCTGCCTCGACCCCGCCGCCAGCGAGTTCTTCAATGACGGCAAGTACGTCTTCAAGAAATCCGACAAATCGGTCCACACGCCCGAGCAGATGGTGGCGTTCTGGGCCGACTGGATGCGCCAGTACCCCATCGCGTCGCTGGAAGACGGCATGGGTGAGCAGGACTGGCCGGGCTGGCAACTGCTGACCAAAGAGCTGGGGAAAAAAGTCCAGCTCGTCGGCGACGACATCTTCGTCACCAACACGACGATTTTCAAGCGCGGCATCGAGCAGGGCATCGCCAACTCGATTCTCATCAAGCTGAACCAGATCGGCACGGTCACCGAAACCATCGAAGCCATCGAGATGGCGCGCGCGGCGGGCTACACCTCCATCGTGTCGCACCGCTCCGGCGAAACCGAAGACGCCTTCATCGCCGATTTCGCCGTCGCCTTGGGCACGGGGCAGATCAAGACCGGCTCCGGCTCGCGCACCGACCGCATCTGCAAGTACAACCAGTTGCTGCGCATCGAAGAAGAGCTCGGCGGCGCGGCGACGTTCCCCGGCCGCTCGGCACTGCGAATCTGAGGAGCATCCATGGGTGAGCCCGAGAAGGTGATTCCGAGCTCCGACGAGCGGATGTACGCTTGCCTCGCTCAGTTTCTGCAGATGGTCGGAGGGTTCATCGGGCCGCTCATTATTCTTCTGGTGAAGCGGGAGTCCCGCTTTGTGGCTTTCCATGCCCTTCAGGCGCTCCTCTGGCAGATCGTGAACATGATTGGCTGGATGGTTTTGATGATTCTGTTCTTTTCAATGGCATTCGCCAGCTTTCCGCAGCCCGGCACGAAGCCGCCGCCGGGACCTCCGCCAGGATTCTTCTTCCTATTCCCGTTGCTCTGGTTGGGAGCGATGGGAGGTTGGGTGTTGACCCTGATTCTGGCTATCGTTTACGGGGTCAAGGCGATGCGTGGCGAGTGGGCTGCGTATCCCTTCATCGGGCGCCTGGCGCGCCGCATGCTCGGTATCTGACTCATGCCAGTCACTTCCGCCACGCAACCTCGCAAGCCAACCCCTCACCCCCCGAGCCCGGTGGCACCTGCCACCGGGAAGAGCGCTCTCGCCGCCTTAGCCCCGCGCCTCGAGGCTCCCGACTGGGGGAGCCCATCTGGCATTACAGGCATCTGATCATGCCAACCATTTCCGCCACGCAACCTCGCAAGCCTACCCCTCACCCCCCGAGCCCGGTGGCACCTGCCACCGGGAAAAAGGTCTTCGCGGGCAAGAAGTTTCGAGCCGGCACACTGTTCGTCACCGCAAACACTTACAAGCGCATCCCGCTCTTCCGCGAGACTGCGCTCTGTAACGTGTTCTTTCGCGAGCTTGAGTTCTATCGCAATAAATACGGATTCCAACTCCACGCCTACGCGCTTCTTCCCGACCATTTTCATCTCTTGCTGAGGTTTCCTCCTGAGAAAAACTTCGGCGACTTCCTCCGCGACTTCAAGAGCTCTCTCGGACGATTAATCATCGATTGGGCCGAAACAAACGACCGGCAACGGCTCTTGGCCCGTTTGAGGCTATCCCAACCACCTGCGCGCAGGAAGGATGCTCGCTATCGCACACTACAGGAGAACAGCCACGTCAAGTTGGTCGATTCGGCTAGGTTGTTCAACCAGAAGCTCGACTACATTCATGCCAACGCGCTTCGGGAAGGCTTGGTCGAGAGGGCGATCGACTATCTGTATTCAAGCTTGCGGAACTACGAGCTCGGAGAAGGCTGCATCGCAATCGATCCGCCCGAGTAGGTGTTCCCCGGTGGCAGGTGACACCGGGCTCGGGGGTAAGGGCTTAACGTAGCTTTGTAGTAGACTTCCGACTCTCATGGCGAACAAACCGAAGCCCATTGTGCTGACCATCCTCGATGGATGGGGTTACCGCGCTGAGCGCGAGAACAACGCCATCGCGCTGGCCCGCAAGCCCAACTACGACGAGCTGCTGAAGAAATTCCCCAACACGCTCGTCCACACCTCCGGCCCCTTCGTCGGCTTGCCCGAGGGCCAGATGGGCAACAGCGAGGTCGGCCACCTCAACATCGGCGCCAGCCGCATCGTCTACATGGACATCACCCGCATTGATCTCTCGATTCAGAACGGCGAGTTCTTCCAGAACGAGTTGCTGCTCAAAACCATCGAGCGCGGCCGCCAGAAACAGCTCCACTTGCTCGGGCTAGTGAGCGACGGCGGCGTTCACTCCCAGCTCGCGCATCTCTTCGCGCTGCTGGAGATGGCCAAGCGCAACGGCGTCACCCGCGTCTTCGTCCACGCCTTCACCGACGGCCGCGACACTCCGCCTGAGTCCGGCGTCGGCTTTCTCGAGAAACTGGAAAACAAGATGCGCCAGCTCGGTGTCGGCCAGATCGCCAGCATCAGCGGGCGCTACTACGCTATGGACCGCGACAACCGCTGGCCGCGCGTGGAGAAAGCCTACCGCGCCGTTGTCCATGGCGAAGCCGAGTTCACCCACACCGATGCGCTGGCCGCCATGCGCGAGTCCTACTCGCGCGGCACGACCGATGAGTTCGTCGAGCCGATCGTCTTGCTCGACCGCGACGCCAAGCCCCGCGCCCGCCTGCACGACGGCGACGCCGTCATCTTTTTCAACTTCCGCGCCGACCGCGCCCGCCAGATGACTCGTGCGCTCACCGAGCCCGGCTTCAGCCAGATTGCCGACCCGACCCGGCCCAAAGACCTCTTCTACGTTTCGATGACCCAGTACGACAAGACCTTCACCTGGGTGCCGTACGTTTTCGGACCGCAGACGCTGGAAAACATCCTCGCCAACGTGTTCGCGCGCGAGGGCGTCAAGAACCTGCGCTTGGCGGAGACCGAGAAGTACGCTCACGTCACCTACTTTTTCAACGGCGGCGTCGAGAAGCCCTATGATTACGAAGAGCGCGTGCTGGTGCCCTCGCCCAAAGTTCCTACCTACGACCTGAAGCCGGAGATGAGCGCGGCCGGCATCGCCGAAGAAGTGGTGAAGGGAATCAAGCGCGGCGACTTCGGCGTCATCGTGGTCAACTTCGCCAACGCCGACATGGTCGGGCACTCCGGCAAGCTGGAGGCGACCATCAAAGCTGTTGAAGCGGTGGACGAATGCCTGGGGAAAATCTTCCAGGCGCTCCAAGACGCCGGCGGCGCCTGGCTCATCACCGCCGACCACGGCAACGCCGAAACGATGGTCAATACCGACGGCAGCCCCCACACCTACCACACCACCAATCCCGTGCCGTTCATTTGTGTCACCGACAACGCCGCCGTGCGCCTGCGCAACGACGGCGCCTTGCAGGACATCGCGCCCACGCTGCTCGGCCTGCTCGGCCTGCCCCAGCCCAAAGAAATGAAAGGCCGCGACCTCCGCCTTCCCTAGGTTGTCATGCCGAGTCCGGCCGACACCAAGATCGTCCTCTGCATCTGGCACCCGTTCGACCAGTGGCGCGTGCCGGCCTGGCTGCCGCAGGCGCTCGCGGTGCGCTACCCCGACCTGCGCGTGACGCACCTGCCCGACTACACCGGCCTCGACGCTGCCATCACCGACGCCGACATCTTCGCCGGCTTCTCGCTCAAGCCCGAGCAGTTCGCGAGCGCAAAAAAGCTCAAGTGGATTCACTGCCTCGCCGCCGGCGTCAACCAGCTCATGCGCGACGATATTCGCCGCTCCAGCGTCGTCATCACCAACTCGCGCAACGTGCATGCCTCCTGCATGGCCGAGCACACCCTCGGGCTGATTCTCGCCCTGGCGCGGCGCGTCCCCAGCGCCGTGCGCCATCAGCTTCAGAAACACTGGGCGCAGCAGGAAATCTGGAACGAGCAACCGCGCCCCATGGAAATCAGCGGGCGCACGCTCACCATCGTCGGCTACGGCGCCATCGGCCAGGAGCTGGCGCGCCGCGCCGTGGCTTGCGGCATGCGCGTGCTCGGCGTGAAGCGCGACGTCACCCGCGGCGCCGAGCACGCCGAAGCTGTCGTCGCCCCTGACAAGATGGAGGCAGTGCTGGGTGAAGCCGACTTCGTCGTCCTGGCCACGCCGGCGCTGCCGGAGACTCAGCATCTCTTCGGCGCCGCGCAGTTCGCGGCGATGAAGAAAACCGCTTACTTTATCAACATTGGCCGCGGCATGCTGGTGGAGGCTGAGGCGCTGGTCGCCGCGCTCCGCAACGGCCAAATCGCTGGCGCGGCGATTGATGTCGCCGAGGTCGAGCCGCTGCCGCCGGAGAGCCCGCTGTGGGACGCGCCCAATCTGCTCATCACGCCGCACCTCTCGGCGGTCTCCGAGCGGCTCTGGCACCGCCACGCCGCGCTGCTGTTTGAGAACCTCGACCGCTACTTCTCCGGCCGCGAACTCTTGAACATAGTAGACAAGCAGAGAGGGTATTAGACTTTGTTGTCATCCTGAGCGAAGCGAAGGATCTCAGCGCGACGCAATCAGCGTTATCCTAAGCTCGAGGTAAAAGCCCATGAAAGTCGTCGAAGTCACCAAATTCGGCCCACCGGAAGTGCTGCAAGTGCGCGAGCGGGCGGAGCCCAAGCCCGCCGCCGACCAGGTAGTCCTGCGCGTGCGCGCCGCCGGCATCAACTTTGCCGACATCCTGATGCGCCTCGGGCTCTACACCCGCACGCCCAAGCCGCCGTTTGTGCCCGGCTTCGAAATCTCCGGCGAAGTCGACGCCGTCGGCGCTGACGTCGACACACTGCGCGTCGGGCAGCGCGTGCTCGCTTCGACTTTCCCCGGCGGCGGCTACGGCGAGAAGGTCGCCATCCCCGCCGACCGCGCCCTGCCTCTTCCCGACGAAATGAGCTTCGAGGACGCCGCCGCCATTCCGGTCAACTACCTCACCAGCTACCAGGCGCTGACCTACATGGCCAACTTGCGCGCCGGTGAGCGAGTGCTGATTCACGCCGCGGCCGGCGGAGTCGGCTTGTCGGCAATCCAGCTCGCCAAGCTGGCCGGCGCCGAAACCTTCGGCACCGCCTCCGCCTCCAAGCACGACTTCCTCCAGCGCTGGGGCCTCGACCACGCCATTGACTACCGCACCCAAGACTTCGAAGCCGAAGTGAAGCGCCTGACCAACAACGAAGGCGTGGACGTGGTCCTCGACGCCGTGGGCGGCGAGTCCTACCGCAAGAGCTACCGCCTCCTGCGCCATGGCGGGCGGCTCATTTGTTTCGGAATGTCGTCGGCGGTGGCGGGCAAGGGCCGCTCGCTCAAAGCGCTCGGCGCCTGGTGGCAGACGCCCAGCTTCAACGCGCTTGACCTCATCGGCAAGAACCGCGCCGTCATCGGCGTCCATCTGGGTGAGCTCGGCCGCGCCAACCCTGAGTTGGTGCGCTCCTGGATGCCGGTGCTGTTCGACCTCTACTCCCAGCGGAGGATCAAGCCGCACATCGGTGCGACTTTCCCGCTGGCCGAAGCGTCGGCGGCGCACCACTTCATCCACGACAGAAAAAACATCGGCAAGGTCCTGCTGATCCCCTAAGCTAGTTGCGAGGGGCGAAGTAGCCCGGACGGGCGAAGACGCGCGGGCGGAACGGGCGGCCCCTGCGGTCGCGCAACTCGAGCGGCGTGCCCGCCTCATCCACTAGCTCCACAGTGATGGCACGGTAGGCGCCGTCGCGCGCCGCGTTGGCCGGGTAATAGCCCAGGCTGTAGAGGTTCCGCAGCCGCTCGCCAATCTCCTGATAAACCTTATCCAGTTCCTTCAAGGACTTCGGGAAGTAGACTTGTCCCGCGCTGGCTTCGGCCAACGCCCGCAGGAGCGCGTCGGCTTCCTCGAACGGGCTGGGCTCTTTCGAGTCTTTGCCGAGCAGCAACTGCCCGGTGGCGATAGTGAAGAAAGTAATCTGGCTGGCGCCGATTCGCTGCTGGAGCGCCTCCCAGTTGACGCGACTGCCGGAGTCGAGCCCGGTGCCGATGATGAGCACGGCGGTGCGCTGCGGCGGCGGGCTGAGCTGCTCGAGCGTCACCG
>JAXIPK010000210.1:0-4983 GCA_045402975.1 Acidobacteriota bacterium | reverse complement strand
GCAGGGGGTGAACCTGAGCAGCATGGGGGTGCTGGCGACGATGAGCCCGCGGCCGGGCGTGGGCGCGGCGGTGGAGGTGGAGTTCACGCTGCCGAACTCGCGCCAGACGGTGATGCTGAAGGGAACCGTGGTGCGCCACGGACCGAGCGGGCAGTTGGGGATCAAGTTCCAGCGTCCAAGCGCCGCGGAGAGCGAAACCATCAAGGAGTTTGTGGAGAAGGCGCTGGGGATGTAGGAGTGCGGCGATGGCTTTCCGGCCGAAGGTTATCGTAGTGGAGGACGATCCCAGCTCGCTGCAGTTGATGGGCGACGTGCTGTTGCACATGGGCGCGGAGCCGCGGCTGGTGGGGAATCCGGTGCAGGCGGCGGAGCTGGTGGAGGAGGAGAAGTTCGATGGGGCGTTCATTGATTTGCAGATGCCGGAGATGGACGGAGTGGAGCTGACGCAGCGCATCCGCGGGTCGAAGTCGAACAGCCGCATCCCGATTGTGCTGATTACGGGAGCGGGCGCGTCGGCGGTGAAAGACGGCTTCAAGGTGGGCGTCAATTTTTACTTGCAGAAGCCGGTGACGCTGGAGCGGATGCGGCACCTGCTCAACGCCACGCGCGGGGCGATGCTGGCGGAACGACGGAGGTATCAACGGGCGCCGGTGAAGCTATGGCTGCGAGTGAAGTGGGAAGGCGGGCAGGCCAGCGGGCACAGCGTCAACCTGAGCTCGGATGGGATGCTGTGTTCTTTCAGCCAGCCGCTGCCGGACGGGGCGGAAGTTGAGACCGAGTTTCAGTTGCCGGAATCGCCCGATACTCTCCGCGTCCCCGGACGGGTGACGCGGGTGTTGGCCGGGTCGGCGCCGGGAGAGACGGAAGGGTTCGGGGTGGCGCTCCAGTTCCGTCACACGCAGAAGAAGGTGAGGGAAGAGATCACGGAGTTTGTGGATAAGACGCTGGCGGCGCTGGCGCCGGATGGGTAGAGAGAGTCAAAGAGTCGAAAGTCAAAAGCCAAAGATTACCGCAGAGAACGCACCCTTCGACTTCGTCCCGACTGCGTCGGGACTCCGCTCAGGGTCTCCGCTCGGCTTCGCCTCACTCCGAGAAAACCGCAGAGAAACCCAGAGAAAAGAAAAAGCAGGGTCCCTCCCTTCGACTTCGCTCCCTTCGGCTGCGCTCAGGGTCTACGACAGGGTCTTCGACGACTACGCTCGCGATGACAAGAAGAGAGCGTCCGCTCGGCCTTTGTAGGGCGCCAGCTTGACTGGCGCCGCAAGCTCACTCCCACAACAGCGGGACACGAGGTCCCGCCCTACACAATTGCAGGCCTAGCCGGCGGTGCCGTTGGGGTCGGAGGGGCGCCGCGGACGCGGCGAAGCGGCTTCCGAAGGGGGATGGAAGCGGGCGAGCAGGAGGCTCAGGTCGTCTTCCTGGAGGGCATCCTGGGTGAAGTCGCGGACGGACTTGAGGACGGCCTGACTGGCGAGGGTGAGAGCGGAGTCGCGGTAGTCGGAGAGCACCTGCTGGAGGCGGTCGCGGCCGTAGAGCTCGCTGCGGGAGTTGGCGGCGTCGATGATGCCGTCGGTGTAGAGGGCGAGAACGTCACCGGGGGCGAGTTGAATCTCGCGGGCCTGGTAGACCTCGGGCTCGTACATGCCGAGAGGGACGTTGTCGGCGGCGAGCGAGTCGACCTGGCCGCCGCGGAGCCAGAAGGCGGGGACGTGGCCAGCGTTGACGTAGGAGAAACGGCCGTCGGGGGACAGCAGGCCGAAAAAGAGGGTGGCGAAGATGTTGGCCTCGGTGTGCTGGCAGAGGTACTGGTTCAGGTGCGCGGCGACGCCGGCGACATCCTTGCACCACTGCATGTTGGCCGCCAGGGCGCCTTGCAAGGTGGCGCTGAGCAGGGCGGCGGAGACGCCTTTGCCGCAAACGTCGGCGATGACCAGGCCGAGACGGTTGTCGGGGAGGTCAATGACGTCGTAGTAGTCGCCGCCGACTTCGCGGCAGGGGATGCTGAGGAAGGCGAGCTGGAGGTAGTCGTGTTGCTTGGCCTCGCGGGGGAGCAGGCGCTGCTGGATGCGGCGGGCGATGGCGAGCTCGCGGTCGAGCTGTTCCTTGGCGCGGGCGGCGCTGAAGAGGCGGGCGTTCTCGATGAGGGTGGCGGCCTCCTGGGCGAGGGTGCGGAGAATCTGGCGGTCGAGCTTGACGACGGGCTGGGCGCTCTTCTGGTTGTCGAGGAAGAGGACGCCGAGGATGTTGGGCTTGCCGGCGTCGGTGGTGTCGAGGGAAGCGACGGCGGCGGCGCGGCTGAGCGGGAGACAGATGATGGCGGGCTGAGGAGACTGGCGGGCTTCGCGGCCGACGACAGCGCCGAGGGGGCGGACGCGGTCGACGATGACTTCGCGGCCGCGGTCCAACACCTGGCGGATGGCGGGGTGGTTGATTTCGATGTCGGTGCAGGCGAGGTTGTTGTGGCCGACGTCGCGGCCGACGCGGCAGGTGAGCTGGCCGGCTTCGTCGGGGAGAAGCAGGAAGCCGCGCTCGCTGCCGGTGATGTCGAGGCAGGCGTCAACGACGACGACGAGGACGTCTTCGAGAGCGAGGCCGGTGTGGAGGGCGCGGCCGACTTCGAGAAAGAGATTGAGCTTGCGAATCTGCTGGGAGACGACATCGGTGCCGGCCGGGGTGTCGACGCGCTCGAGGAGCTCTTCGAGGCCTTCCTCCTCGGTGACGAAGAGGAGGCTGTAGGAATCGGGGACGCCGAAATCAATGCGGTCGCCGGCGACAAGCTCGCGGGGTTCTTCGACGCGCTCGCCGTTGACGAAGGTGCCGTGGCGGCTGCGGCTGTCTTCGATGAGGTAGTGGCCGTCTTCGGCGCGAATGATGGCGTGCTGGCGGGAGATGCGGCTGTCGCGGAGGTGGATGTCGGACTCGGGGCGGCGGCCGATGCTGACCGGAGTGTGCAGCAGGGGCACCGGACGGCGGCTGCCGCTGGGCTCGATCAACACCAGTGTGGGGACTTTCTCGGGACTCATGCCGCCCTCGCGTGTCAGAACCGCGCGATGGGTTGATAGTAGGGAAGCGGGGAGGAAAAGTAAAGCGGCGGGGCGCTCAGGTGGACACTTCGGCAGGCTCAGGGTGTGGGGTTGGCGCGGGCGATGAGACGGTCGAATTCGGGGTCGCCGTGGAGGCAGTCCAGGTCGGGATCGCGAGTCACCCAGTCGAGGTTGGTGAAACCGGCTTCGACAGCTCTCTTGATCATCGCCAGCGACTCGGCTTTCAGCCCCATCACGCCATAAGTGCAGGCCGCGTTGTAGAGGACTTGCGGGTCGTTGGGTCGCACCGCCACCGCAATCTGCAGTTCGCGGACGGCGCCTTCCGGATTGTGTTCGTAGGCATAGAGGGCAGAGAGGAGAATGCGGGCCCGCACATCGTCAGGTACCTGCTCGAGATGTAGCTGCAGGGCCTCGCGGTGGAGGCGGCGGAAACGTACGGCCGCTTCTTGCTGCCCGAGTTTTTCCACTGCATTGATGTAGGGGATGTAGACGTTGTAATCGTTGCCGCTGGCCTGGATGGCGCGCTCGGCCACGGCGGCGGCTTCTTCGAAGCGGTCGGAGGTGAAATACGCCTGCCCCAGTGTCCAGTAGGCGCCTTCGCAATCAGGCTTGAGGGTAATGGCGCGCCAAGCGTAATCGACAGCCTGGTCGTGCTTGCGCTGCGCCCAATAGAGGCGCGCCCGGGCCGCGAGCGCCTCGGGCAACTCGGGCTCAAGTTCCAGCGCCTTCTCGCAGGCCGCCAGTCCCCGTTCAATCCACTTGGCGTCCTGTTCAAAAGGGAAATAAATCAGCCCGCAGGTGTTGGCGACGCTGGCATAGGCGAGAGCGAAGTTGGGGTCGCGTTCGATGGCGCGCTCGAACATCTGCAGAGCCAGGTCGAGGTCGCCACGGGTGAAGCGGCGCATCAAGCTGCGCCCGCGGAGGTAGAAGTTGTAGGCGTCGGTGTTTTCCGTGGGCTTGCGGGCGATGGCTTTTTCTTCCTGCGGGGAGAGGCTGATGCGCAGGGCGTCGGCGATGCTGCGGGCAATCTCGTCCTGCAATTCGAAGACGTCTTTGAGTTCGCGGTCGTAGCGCTCCGCCCAGACGGAGCGGGCGGTGCGGGTTTCGACCAGACGGGCAGTGATGCGCAGGCGGTTGCCGGCGCGGCGCAAACCGCCTTCCAGGACGTGGGTAGCGTTGAGCTCCTGGCCGACCTGCGGAGCGGTAACCGGTTTGTCGCGGTAGATTACGACAGCAGAGCGGGTGAAGACCCAGAGGTCCTTGATCTTGGAGATCTCCGTGATGATGTCTTCGGTGATGCCGTCGCGGAGGTATTCGTCTTCCTTGGCGCCGCCGGCATTCTCGAAGTAGAGGATGGCGATGGATTTTTCCGCCCGCGGTGCGGCCACCTGAGTTGTCATCCGGTTCAGAGCGGCGCGAAGGTCGGTCATGGACGGGAAACGGTGCGAGGGCGTCTTGTCCAGGCAGCGCTCGATGAACTGCTCCCATTCCTTGGGGGCCTCGCGCATCAGGCTGCGCAAAGGTGTGGCCGGCTCGTGGAGGATGGCGTGGAGCGTGTCGATGGAGGTGTCGCCGCGGAAGGGCAGGCGACCGGCCAGGCACTCGTAGAGCAAGACGCCGAAGGAGAAAATGTCGCTGCGGGCATCGGCGGTTTCGCCGCGCAGCAGCTCAGGGGCCATATAGGGGATGGTGCCGCCGGTGCTGGCCTGGGCCTGAGTGGCGGTGCGGCTGACGAAACTCTCTTCGGTCTCGCCGGCGCCGCGCTGGCGGCCGGTGAGGGTGGCGATGCCGAAGTCTAGAATCTTGATGCGGCCGTGGTCGTCGAGCATGACGTTGGCGGGCTTGATGTCGCGATGAAGCACGCCGGCCAAGTGGGCTTCGTTCAGACCTTCGGCGATCTGGCGGGCGACGCCGAGCAAGTCGGCGGCCGACAGCGTGC
>JAXIPK010000064.1:0-6819 GCA_045402975.1 Acidobacteriota bacterium | reverse complement strand
TGAGGAGCGACGATGGAAGTGAAGACCATCGCGGTGGTGGGCGCCGGCACCATGGGCCGCGGCATCGCTTATGCCGCGGTGGCGGGCGGCTTCCGCACCCTGCTCACTGACGTGAACCAGGAAGTCCTGGCGAAGGCGCAGGGCTACATCCGCGAGACCCTGCTGGGCGCGAAGGAGCGCGGCAAGTGGAGCGGCGATGTGGAAGAAGCCGTCGCGCGGCTGACCGTGACACCGCATCTGGAAGATGCGGCAGCCTCCGACTTGGTGATTGAAGCCGTGCCCGAGATCATCCAGCTCAAGGTGGAGACCTTTGGGCGGCTGGACAAGGCGGCCCGGCCGGAGACCATCTTGGCCAGCAACACTTCGTCGCTGAGTCTCTCGGAGATGAGCGCCGCCACTGGTCGGCCCGACCGTTTCGTCGGAATGCACTTCTTCAACCCAGTGCCTAAAATGAAGCTGATTGAGCTGGTGCACACAAGCGAAACATCCGAAGAGACGCTGCGAACGGCGGAGGCGGTGGCGCGGCAGATGGGCAAGGAAACGGTGCGGGTGAAGGAGTCGCCCGGCTTCGCCACCAGCCGCATCAACGCGCTCATCGGCAACGAAGCCTTCCGCATGCTGGAAGAAGGCGTCGCCAGCGCCGAAGACATCGACAAAGCGGTGAAGCTGGGGCTGAATCATCCCATGGGCCCGTTCGAGATGGTGGACCTGGTGGGGCTGGACGTGCGGCTGGCGATTCTCGAGTATCTCCACCAGACGCTGGGCGAGCGTTTCCAGCCGTCGCGCTTGCAGCGCGAGCTGGTGGCGCAAGGGCGGCTGGGCCGCAAAGTCGGGCGCGGCGTCTACGACTACGAGAAGAAATAGGAGCGACGATGGCTTACAACACGATTCTGCTGGAAGTGGGCGACGGTATGGCGACCCTGACCGTGAACCGCCCCGAAGTGTGCAACGCGCTGGGCAAGGAGACCGTGGAAGAGATCCACGGCGCGCTGCGCGAGTTGGCCTCGCGCGACGACGTCCACGTGCTTATCCTGACCGGCGCCGGCGACAAAGCGTTTGTGAGCGGCGCCGACATCCGCGAGATTCGCCAGCGCGGCAAGCGTGAGGCGCTCGACGCCATCAATCAGGTGCTGTTCACGGCGGTGGAGAACTTTCCCTGGCCGGTCATCGCTGCGGTCAACGGCTTTGCGCTCGGCGGCGGGTTCGAGCTGGCGCTGGCTTGCGACCTGCGCGTAGCCGCCGAGGAGGCGAAGTTCGGCTTTCCCGAAACCGGCCTTGGCATCATGCCGGCCGCCGGCGGCACGCAGCGGCTGCCGCGCCACATCGGCTGGGGCAAAGCCAAGGAGTACATCTTCACCGGCGAGATGATTGACGCTCGCACGGCGGAAAAGCTCGGGCTGGTGAGCGCGGTGGTTCCGCGCGGCGAACTGATGGCGGCGGCGCGGACGCTGGCAGGGAAGATTCTGTCCCGCGGCCCGCTGGCGATTCGGCTGGCCAAGCTGTCGCTCAACGTCGCGGCGCGCGCCGGGCTCGACGCCGGCTTGCAGGTCGAGCGATTGGCGCAGACGATTTTGTTTGAATCAAAGGATAAGCTCGAAGGCACGACCGCGTTTTTGGAGAAACGCAAGCCGCAGTTCAAAGGCGAGTGATTCAGTGGCGGGAATCGAAGACAAGATTGTAATTCAGCAGGGCGACCTGACGGAGATGGACGTGGACGCCATCGTCAACGCCGCCAACAACGACCTGCAACTGGGCGGCGGCGTGGCGGGAGCGATCCGGCGCAAGGGCGGCCCGGCGATTCAGGAGGAGTGCGACCGCATCGGGACGATTGCCATCGGCCAGGCAGCCATTACCACCGGCGGGAAGCTGAGGGCGCGCTACGTGATTCACGCCGCCAGTATGCAGCTCGGCGGACGCACCACGGCGGAGTCGCTGCGCGCTTCGACGCTCAGCTCGCTGGCGCGCGCCGCCGAAAAGGGCCTGAAGACGATTGCGTTCCCCGCCGTCGGCACCGGCATTGCCGGCTTCCCGATGCGCGACTGCGCCGAAATCATGCTCGACGAAGTTGTGAAGCACCTGAAGGGAAAGACCTCGTTGGAGAAAGTCTACTTTGTGCTCTTTGATGCCCCCGCGCGCGAGACGTTCGAGCAGGCTTGGGCGGCGCGGCGAAGTTCATCTGAGAAGCGATGAAGCCCATCCGAATCCTTGTTGTTTGCACCGGCAACCGGGCGCGCAGCCAGATGGGCGAAGGCTGGGCGCGGCACCTGGCGCCGCAAGGCGTCGAGGTGTTCAGCGCGGGAACGAAGCCGAACCCGAAAGGTGTGCACAAGCAGGCGGTGGAAGTGATGCGCGAGCGCGGCGTGGACATCAGCGGCCAGTACACAAAGTCGCTAGGCGAAGTGCCGGGCGAGTTTGACTACGTCATCACTGTGTGTGCCGAGGCCGACGCCGCCTGCCCGGTCCTGCCGGCGCGCATCCAGCGGCTGCGCTGGCATCTGCCCGATCCCGATCAGGCCGGCGCCACAGAGGAAGAAGAGAGGGCGGTCTTCCGCGAGATTCGCGACGAGCTGGAGCGGCGCGTGCGGACCCTCTACGCCGACGCGGAGTTCCAGCGCGCGCTGGCCGCCGCGGGGAAAGCCGGATGAGCGCGCGGCTGGAGAAAGTTCGCCAGGCGCTGGCCGACTACGAGCATCCGCTGTTTGAATTCTCGGCGCGCGGCGAGGGCGACGCGGTGGTCGTCGAGATTCGCTTCAAGAATCCGGCCGTGCCCGTGCACGTCTACGAATTCACCCTGCGCCCGCGGGAGCTGGACCACCCGCAGTTCGTCTGGAGTTTCCAGCGGCTGCTCTACGATTGCCTGCACGACTACGTCATCGAGATGTTCATCCGCAATCCGCAATTGAAGAGCCATTGAGCAATGGGGCGGCGCACGCCTCTCACCGACGTTCTTCTCGAACGCATCCGACGCGACGGCCCGCTGACCTTTGCGGCGTTCATGGAGGCGTGTCTCTACCACCCCGAGCACGGCTACTACTCGCAGGGACGCTCGGCGCACGGCGCGGGCGACTATTTCACCAGCCCAGACGTTGGCCCGCTGTTCGCGCAACTGCTGGCGCGGCAATTGTGTGAGATGTGGGAAGCGCTCGGGCGGCCATCGGCTTTCGACGTGATTGAATGCGGCGCCGGGCGCGGCCGGCTGGCCGCGCAGTTGCTGGCCGCGGTTGCGGAGCAGGGAAGCGACTTCGCCGCCGCGCTTCGGGTCACGTTGGTTGAAGCCAGTCCGTGGCTGCGCGTCGACGCGGAGCAGTCGGTGGGAAACAGAGCTCGCGTCCTCGGCGAGCTTCCCCGCGCGCCGATTGTCGGATGCATCTTCTCCAACGAGTTGCTGGACTCGTTGCCGGTGCATCGCGTGGTGCAGCGCGCCGCCGGCCTGCGAGAAATCTATGTCAGCGCTGAGGGAGACGGGCTCCGCGAGGTTGAAGGGCCGCCGTCGTCGCCGGCGTTGGCGGGCTACTGGGAGAAGTACGGCGCGCCGCTGCAGGAAGACCAGTTTGCCGAAGTGGGCCTGGCGGCGCTGGAGTGGCTGGAGAAAGCGGCGGTGACTCTGGAGCGCGGGTTCCTCATAACCATTGACTACGGCTATCGAGCGCGCGAGCTCTACGGGCCGGGGCACTTGCGCGGGACGCTGCTCGCCTACCGCGAGCACCGCGCCGAAGAAAACTGGCTGGCGGCGCCCGGCGAGCAGGACTTGACGGCGCACGTCAACTTCACCGCACTCGAAGCGCGCGGCAAGGAGCTGGGACTCGAACCGCTGGGCTTCACTCCTCAGTCCAACTTTCTCCTGTCGCTAGCGCGCGCGAGCGGCATGGAGCAAATGGACGCAACCGCGCGGCGGCAACTGATTCAGTTGATCCACCCGGAAGGAATGGGCGAGGCGTTCAAGGTTCTGATTCAAACCAAAGGCGTGCCGGCGGCGCGACTGACCGGGCTCCAGCCGCTCTAGTTGTTCTTCTGGTCGAGCCGTTCGATGGTGCGCTCTTCGCGCCGGTAGGGTTCCTGCAGATACTTCTGCGCTTCGGCCTGAGCGCCCTGGGTGTCGTCGTTGGTCTCGACGGCGCGGCGATATTCATTAATGGCGCGCTCGCGCTGGCCGGTGATGTCGAAGATTCTCCCCAGCCCGATGTGGCTCCAGACCTGCGTCCACTTGGGCTCCTGGTCGCCGTTCAAGGCTTCGCGGAAAGAGTTGGCGGCGGCCTGGTAGTTGCGTTGAGCGAAGAACGTCTCGCCCAGACGGTAGTGGGCCAGCGAGCTGTTGCGCTTGACCTCCAGCGCCCGCTGGTATTCGCGCGCCGCCTCGAAGTACTTGTTGCGCTCGTAGAGGCTCTCGCCGCGCGCGATGGCCACGCGCAGCTTGAGCGCCGGCGTGTACTTGAGCACGGTGAAGTTGGGATCAATCTCGATCTGGGTGGGCTTGCCGAAGGTCTCGATGGAAAAATCGGTGCGCGGGCCGACGACCTCGACGGTTTGCGTTGTCGGCGGGCCTTCGGTCTCGATGTGAATCGGAATCGGCATGCGGAAGATTTCCAACTGTTGCTTCATCTGGCCGCCGACGCGAAAGCCTCTCTGGGTGCGGTAGATGACCCAATCCATCTCGAACTGGGGCACGCCGGTGGAGCGCAGCCACTCGCTGAAGAAGTAATCGAGCGGCTGGCCGTGGAGTTCTTCCGCGAGTTTTTCAAAGTCGTCGATGGTGGCGGCGCGGCCGCGGAAGCGCTGGCTGTAGGCGCTCAGCAGGCGCAGAAACGGCTCATCGCCCATCACCACGCGGAGCATCTGGAAAACCATGGCGCCTTTGTCGCGCACGACGGAGTTGAACTCAGGCGAGAAGGGCGGGAGCTGGTAGGCGTTGGCAATGGGCGCGGCGGATTCGTCCACCAGCGCGCCGATGGTGAAGTCCTCCAACGTTTCCTCTAGGGCGACCGGCCCCGCGGCGCTCTCCATGTAGAGCGCTTCCGAATAGCGCGAAAGGCCGGCGCCGAGCCAGAGGTCGGCCGAGGTCGCGGGACTGGTGCGAGCCGCCCACCACTGGGCCGCGAGGCCGCGCGCCAGCAGGCGCGGGTTGAGCGTGGCGCTCCACTGGCGCGTGGGCAGCAGGATCAAGCCGGGCGCGGCGTAGAGGTCCCAGGAATCGTCATCCACTTCGACGATGGCGATGGACGGGTTCTCCAGCGGGCCGAACTTTTCGGAGAACAACGCCAGGATGTTGCCCGCGGTTTCGGCATTGCCGGACGCGTAGCCCGGCGGCACGGTGCGCAGATAGAAGGTCACCGGCCCGGGCGCGACGCCCTTTTCGTACTTGCCCGACACCAGCGTGCCCGCCAGAGTCGGCTCGGTAACGTGGAAAACGGTGCGCGTCTTTCCGCCGGGAGCGCCGGCGCTCTCGGATCGTCCGGACGCGAGGATGGTTTCCGCTTGCGGCGCCGTGACCGCCAGTGTCATCGAGACGCGGTCCCAGTTGCTGTTCGACTGCGGGAACCAGCGCGACTCGCGCAGCAGGAAGGAGTGCCCGGTCTCGATGGAGCCCAGCAGCGGTCCCTTCTCCGGACGCATCGCCGGGTCGAACGCGCCCTGGTACTCCACGGTCACGGTGATTGAATCGCCGGCGTTCAGCCGCTGCGGCAGGTCGATTCGAAAAGTGTCGCCGCCGGCCACCTGCTCAAAGCGCAGGGCGGCGCCCTTGGCGTCGAGCACCTTCTCGACCTTCAGGTTTTTGTTGAGGTGCAGCGTCAGCGCGGCCACTGGCTCGTCGGCCGTTAAATCGACGCGAGCCTTGGCGCGCAGTTGGTGCACGTCGGGGAGCAGCTCGACGTCAATGTCGTAACGCGTGGGATGGAAGGGCGGCTTCTCCGGTTGCGCCTGAAGAGGCGCCGCGAGGGCTGAGGCAACCAGCGCCAGCCACAAGGCGCGGCGGAGAAAACTCGTTGAGTGTAGGTTCATCAAATGGATTTGTTGCTACGTCAATCCTGCCACCGCAGCCACGGCCGTAGCGGCCCGCTCGATGGCCCCCGGCGGCCCCAGACGCTGCTTCACCCGTCCCATCTCTTCTTGGATGCGCCGGCGCTCCGCGGGGTCATCAAGCAGCCGCTCGACCTCGGCCACCACCCGCGCCGGAGTGAAGTCGCTTTGAATCAGTTCCGGCGCCAGGCGTTGCCCGGCCAGCAGGTTGACCATGCTGTAGTGCGGCGTTTGCACCAGCGGCCGGCCGAGATGCCAGGTAAAGGCCGCCACCCGGTAAACCACCACCAGGGGAACCTCGAGCAGCAGCGCCTCCACCGTTATCGTGCCGCTGGCCACCACTGCCAGCGTCGAGGCGGCCAGAGCATTATACGGGTTCTCCGCGACCACGGTAAGAGCCACGCCGGGGCGGCGGCGCGCCATGGAATCAACCAGCTCCGGCGTAACCGTGGCGGCTCGCACCAGAGTGAACTGAAGCGGGCGCTTACGCGCCAGCGCCTCAGCCGCCTCCAGCAGCAGCGGCAGGTGGCGCTCGACCTCTTGGTTGCGGCTGCCGGGCAGAAGACAAATGGTGGGTATCTCGGGCTTGAGCTGGTGACGAGCGAGGAATTCTTCGCGGCTGAGTGTCGGTCGGACGGCGTCGAGCAGGGGGTGGCCGACGTATTCCACCTCCACCCCGCGCGAACGGAACCACTCCTCTTCAAACGGAAAGATGCAGAGCAGCTTGCGGACGTAGCGCTGCAGCAGCTTGACCCGCCCCGGGCGCCAGGCCCACATCTGCGGCGCGACGAAATAGATGACCGG
>JAXIPK010000056.1:0-10574 GCA_045402975.1 Acidobacteriota bacterium | reverse complement strand
TGCGCAATCCGAAGACCGAGGCCTTCGCTCGGGATTACATCGAGCGCCACAACAACAAGTGACGGGACCCGCTCAGGACCTCTTCGAGTCCCCATTTTGGGGCACGTGGCCCACAAGTTATTGAAAAGACGGCGGAAATGTTCGTCCGCAAAGACCGCAGAAACCGCAGATAGAAGCGAGAAAAGGCGAGGACGCTCGGTTGTATAGCGAAACGAAGACGCTGGCCAAGGGCCCGAGTTTGGAGGATAATGGGGACCTGCCCCAAGCAGAAAACCGGAATCAATTTCCGTACTGGAGACACGCATGAAGAAGCTTCCTCCCTTCAAGAACGAGCCCTTCCAGGATTTTTCCAAGAAGCTGGTGGCGGACAGGCTGCGCGCGGCGCTGAAGAGCGTGCGGGCGAGCTTCGGGCGCGAGTACCCGCTGATTATCGGCGGGCGCGAGGTGAAGTCGGAGCAGAAGATTACCTCCATCAACCCGTCGAACAAGAGCGAAGTGATCGGCGTGTTCCAGAAGGCGACGGCGGAGCAGGCGCAGCAGGCGGTGGAGGTGGCCTACAAGGCGTTCCAGAGCTGGCGCTACGAGCCGGTGGAGAAACGCGTGGAGCGGATGCTGAAAGCGGCGAAGCTCATGCGCCAACGGAAGGACGAGCTGATCGCGTGGTGCATCCTGGAGGCCGGGAAGACCTGGCCGGAAGCCGACGCCGACGTGGCGGAGGCGATTGACTTCGCCGAATGGTACGCGCGCGAAGCGCTGCGCGTCTGCCGGCCGCAGCCGACGCATCCCTTCCCCGGGGAAAAGCCCGAGCAGGTTTTCATCCCGCTGGGCGTGGTGGCGGTGATTCCGCCATGGAATTTCCCTTCGGCGATTCTGGCGGGGATGACGTTCGCGGCGCTGGTGGGCGGGAACACGGTGGTGCTGAAGCCGTCGAGCGAGACGCCGGCGATCGGCTGGCAGGTGGCGAAGATTCTGATGGAAGCCGGCTTCCCGGACGGCGTGATCAACTTTGTGCCCGGCGGCGGAGCGACGGCGGGCAACGCGATGGTTGAGCACCCGAAGACGCGGCTGATCGCGTTCACCGGGTCGATGGAGGTGGGGCTCGATATCGTACAACGCGCCGCGGTGACGCAGCCGGGACAAATCTGGATCAAGCGTGTGATTGCCGAAATGGGCGGGAAAAACGCACAGGTGGTGGACGATTCCGCGGACCTCGAGGCCGCCGCCGAAGCCGCCAGGGTGAGCGCGTTCGGGTTCCAGGGACAGAAGTGCTCGGCGGGCTCGCGGATTGTGGTTCATCAGAAAGTTTACGACAAGTTTCTCGAGAAGCTGGTGCCGCGAGTGAAGCAGATTCGCGTGGGCCCGGCGGAGGACCCGGCGAGCTGGATGGGGCCGGTGATCGCGCAGAGCGCCTACGACTCCATCATGGGCTACATCAGCGTGGGGAAGACCGAAGGCAAGCTGGCGGCGGGCGGCGAGGGCGACGACAGCCGCGGGTTCTTCATCCAGCCGACGGTGTTCACCGACATCGACCCGCACGCGCGCATCGCGCAGGAAGAAATTTTCGGGCCGGTGACGGCGGTGATTCCGGCGAAGAACTTCGAGCACGCCATCGAAGTGGCGAACTGCACCAAGTTCGGGCTGACGGGCGCGGTTTTTTCCGGGAGCCGCAAGCACCTCGAGTACGCGTGCGAGCGCTTCTTCTGCGGCAACCTCTACCTCAACCGCAAGTGCACGGGCGCGATGGTGGGCGCGCATCCGTTCGGCGGGTTCAACATGAGCGGGACGGACTCGAAGACCGGCGGGCGCGAGTACCTGCTGCTGTTCACACAGGCCAAGGCCATCACCGAGAAGGTGGGCAAGGCCAAGAAGAGATGACGCCCTGCCCGCCAGCGCCTTGGCGAAGGCGGGCTGCGCTATAATTCCTCGAGCGCGCCCGTAGCTCAACCGGATAGAGCTTCGGATTTCTAATCCGAGGGTTGCAGGTTCGATTCCTGCCGGGCGCGCCAGCGGTTGCAGCGACGCCCGAAATCCGAGGGTTGCAGGTTTCCTTCGGCTCGTCCCTAGGGACTCGCTCAGAACAAGCTCTTCCTGCCGGGCGCGCCAGACCCGAAACCGCAGATGAACGCAGATGAACGCGGATAGGAACCACTCCACGGAAACGTCGTGGGCTAGTGGTGTAGGCGGAATTCTCATAGGGCTGATGGCCGCAGTGGTGCTGATGGCGGGCAGCGCCAACCAGCAGAAGGGAGGCAAGGCGATGGCGTTTGAGATGAAGAGTGCAGCGTTTGTGCAGGGCGCGGACGTCCCGAGGAAGTTCACCTGTGATGGGCAGGACGTTTCGCCGGCGCTCAGTTGGAGCGAACCACCCAAGGGCACGCGGAGCTTTGCCCTGATTATGGACGACCCCGACGCACCTGTGGGCACGTGGGTGCATTGGGTGCTCTACGATCTGCCGGCTACGGCGCGCGCGCTTCCTGAAGGACAGCCCAAGGAGCGCGAACTGGCCAGCGGCGCGCGTCAAGGCAACAACGGGTGGAACCGCACAGGCTATGGCGGCCCCTGCCCGCCGCCGGGGCCGGCGCATCGCTACTTCTTCAAGCTCTACGCGCTCGACTCCAAGACCAACCTCAAAGCCGGCGCGACCAAGGCCGAGCTCGAAAAGGCGATGCAGGGTCACATCCTGGCCCAGGCCGAGTTGATAGGCCGCTACAAGCGCTGACGGGAATCGCTACTGAAGAGTGATGGCGTTGTAATCGCCGCGAACAATCGCCTCGCGGATTTCCTGCGGATTCTTCCCTGCCTTAGTCATCTGGTCAACAAGGAGGACCTCCTTGAGGCAGATGGTTCACCCGGCACCGTGGTCGCTGGCGAAGCAATCGAGCAAGCTGCCGTGGCCGACCTTGTTGCACCAGCAGTAGCAGGGCTGCTGGGCCACAACTCCGGGAATGCGGTGCGCGACGCGGTAGGCGCGCTCAATGGCGGGATAGTCGCGGTAGCGCTCGGGCGGCCGTAGCACAGGAAACGGTTTGGCCGCCTCCGCGCTCTCGTGGAAGGGCGGAACCGCCGGCGCGGATGTGGCGGACGACGACCCGTGCGCGGATGGCGGCGTGAGCACCGGCTGCGGCGCCGGCGGGGGTTTCTGCTCGGCGCCGGAACAGCCGCTCAGCCAAGCTGCGGCTGCGAGCGACAAGTAAGTGAGAGTGCGTACACTCCTCATGGTCGTTCCTACTCTAGCGGGTGGAAGTGGTGGTTGTCGAGCGCGCGCCGCAGCCGCTCAACAAAGCCGCGGCCCTGTGTTATGCTAGGGGTTCGCTTCAGGGTCGCGGAGCGTGCCGGAGCAGCGAGAATGTCGCGGAAGTACATTTCCTGGATGATCGGCGGACCGCAGGGCAGCGGCATCAACCTGGGCGCCGAGGTGCTGGCCAAGGCGTTCAGCCGCGGCGGCTACCACGTCTACGCCAACATCGAGTACCACTCCAACATCAAGGGCAAGCACAGTTACTACCGCCTGCGCGTTTCTGACCGACCGGTGCACTCCCACGTCGAGGAAGTCCACGTGCTGGTGGCGCTCGACCCCGAGACTCTGTTCGGCGACATGTACCACGAGTTCCCGGGCCACCAGGGCCACCTGCACGAGGTGGCCGAAGGCGGCGTCGTCCTCTATGAAGCCGGAACCGAAGGCCTCGAAGCCCGGCTCGAAGGCCGGCGCGTTCATCTGCTGCCGGTCCCCTACTCGAAGCTGGTGGACGAGGCCCTGACGGCGGCCGGCAAGGGCGGCCAGCCACAGGAATACCGCATCATGCATAACACCGCTGCGGTCGGCGCGTCGGTGGCGATGCTGGGTTTCGATTTCGACAAGGTCGCCGAAGTCATCATGGCGGGTTTTCACGGGAAAGCGCGGAGCGTGGGAGAGACGAACGTCAATCTGGCCCGCCTGGCCTACGACTATGTGAAGAAGACTTTCGGCGGTCAACTCGAATTCGCGCTGCCGCCGGCGCCGCCGCAGGTGTCCAAGCAGATCATGATCAAGGGCACGCAGGCGGTGGCGATTGCCAAGCTCAAGGCCGGCTGCGGCATTCAAACCTACTACCCTATCAGCCCGGCCACCGACGAAAGCGTCTACCTCGAAGAGCACCAGAGCCAATACAGCCTGGTGGTCCTGCAAACTGAGGACGAAGTTTCCGCCATCGACGCGGCGGTGATGGCCGCGCACGGCGGTGTGCGCTCCTCCACTTCCACTTCGGGGCCCGGCTTTGCGCTGATGCCGGAAGGCCTGGGCTTCGCTGCCATCACCGAAGCTCCCGGTCCCGTGGTTGTGATCTACCAGCGCGGCGGCCCCTCCACCGGCTTGCCCACGCGCCACGAGCAGGGCGACCTCCAGTTCGCCTTGCACGCCGGCCAAGGCGACATTCCGCGCATCGTCATGGCCTCCGGCGATCTGGACGAGTGCTTCTACGACACCTTCGACGCCTTCAACTACGCCGACCGCTACCAGATTCCCGTCATTCTGCTGGTCGACAAGCACCTGGCCACGATGTACGTTACCCGGCCGCCGTTCGACATGAGCGGTTTGAAGATTGACCGTGGTGAGCTCTTCGATCCCGGCCAGAACGGCAACGGCCACTACATGCGCTACCGCTTCACCGAGTCCGGCATCAGCCCGCGCAGCATTCCCGGCCAGGAAGGCGGCATCTTCTGGACCACCACCGACGAGCACGACCAAGTGGGCCACATCACCGAAGGCATCGGCAACCGCCTGGCCAAAGTGGACAAGCGCCGGCGCAAGATGGATCTGGCGGCGCGCGAAATTCCCGACTCGAAGAAGTTCACCCTGTTCGGCAAGGAAAAGGTTCCGGTGTGCGTGGTGAGCTGGGGTTCGACCAAAGGCGCCATCCTCGACGCGCTCGCCCGGCTCGACCCTGAGCAGCAGAACTATTGCTTCCTCCAGCTTCGTATCTTCCGCCCCTTCCCCGAGGAGCCGGTGCGCCGCATCCTCGGGCAGGCGAAGAAGATTGTGGTGCTGGAGTGCAACGCCTCGGGCCAGCTTGCCAGCGTCTTGCGCGAGCAAACCGGCATCAAAGCTCACCACCGGGTGCTGAAGTACGAGGGCCGGCCATTCTCGGAAGATGAAGTGGTCGCAGCGCTGGAGGCGGCCACCGCCAACGGCCGCGAGGAGCTCGTCATCTCCGAGGGCCGCATTGTCGATCCTAGCTCAGGTCCGGCTGAAGTCGAGCGGCTGGTGGAGATGCGCAAGCAGCACGGCAAGATGCTGGCGCCGATGGTGCCGCTGCCGCCGGGCTACAACCGCTGAGGGTACTGATGGCGACGACGACAACCACCGTTGAGTTCAAGATCAAAGACTTCAAGGCCGAGATCCACAACGACTGGTGCCCCGGCTGCGGCGATTTCGGCATCCTCACCGCCATTCAAACGGCGTTGATGAAGCTGCAAGTCCCGCCGCACAAAGTGGCGGTGGTGAGCGGCATCGGCTGCTCGGGCAAGACGCCACACTACATGCAGACCTACGCCTTCCACACGCTGCACGGGCGCGCCATGCCGTCGGTCACGGGTCTCAAGCTGGCCAATCCCAGTCTGACGGTGATCGGCGTGGGCGGCGACGGCGATGCCTACGGCATCGGCGCCGGGCACTTCGTCAATGGCGGCCGCCGCAACCTCGACATCACCTACGTGGTTTTCAACAACGACGTCTACGCGCTGACCAAAGGCCAGGCTTCGCCCACGATTCAGAAAGGCATGAAGACGAAATCGATGGCGGAAGAGTCCATCACCGAAGCGCTGAACCCGGTGGCACTGGCGCTGGCCTGCGGCTACACGTTTGTGGCGCGCGGCTACGCGCTCGACGTCAAGAACCTGGCCGAGCTTGTCGCCCAGGGCATCCAGCACCGTGGCAGCACGCTGATCGACGTCCTTCAGACTTGCCCAACCTACAACGACCTGCACTCGAAATCCTGGTACGAGGGCAAGAAGCCGGAGCAGAAAGGCCAGTCGCCGCTCTACCGCCTCGACCAGATTGACTACGACCCGGTCGTCCACGACCCCTCCAACCGCTTGGAGATTGCGCAGAAGAAGTCGCAGGCCATCCTCAAGTCGGAAGACCCGGAGCGCATCGGCATCGGCGTCTTTTACAAGTGCGAGACGCTCACCTACGAGGATTATCTCGAACGCAAAGGCCGCATCCGGCGCGACCAGCCGCTGGCCGAGCGCCAAGACATCTTCCAGCGCGACGTCACGCCGTTGTTGGACGCCCTTTCCTAGCCTCTGCCGATTTCTCCGCCTCTGGCGAGAATGACGGACAAGAGTCACACCGAGCCGGCCAGCGTGCGCATCCTGCTGACCAGCGGTGAAGGTGTGGTCATCGAGTGGCGCGACGGCCACCGCAGCCGCTACACCTTTCCCTACCTTCGGCAGCACTGCCCCTGCGCTACCTGCCGCGACCGCCGCGCGCAGGGTCTGGGCGTGAGCGGAAGCAAGGTGAAGAGCGACTTGCCGATGTTTGAAGCGCCGGCGCGCGCCGTGCAGGCAGAGGCCGTGGGAAACTACGCGGTGCGCTTCACTTTCAGCGACTCGCACGCCACCGGCATCTACAGCTTCGAGTACTTCCGCGACATCTGTCCGTGCGAAGAATGTACTGCCCAGCGCGCGGGAAGCGCGGGATAGAAGGCTACTTGAGGAGTTGGACGGCTTTCTTGAGGTCGGAAACGGCCAGGACAATCAGCGCCTTGGGCGAGCCCTTCTCGATGCTGCCGTAGACGTAGTCGATGTTGACGTTGTGCTCGGCCAGCTTGCGGGTCACGCGCCCGAGCGCGCCGGGCCGGTCGGAGAGCCGGACCGCCAGCACCTTCTCTTCGGTGAACTTCAGGCCCATCCCCTCCAGCACCTTGCGCGCCGTGTCTTCGTGGTTCACCACCAGGCGCACCGTTCCCCAGCCGCGCACATCCGCGGCCATGATGGCCTCGATGTTCACCGCCTTGGCGGCCAGCAGGCTGCAGGTTTCCGCCAGGCTTCCGGGCCGGTTCTCCAGCAGCAGGGAAAACTGAGTGGCGATGGGCATTCCGTTTCCTCTCGGGAAAAGATGGAAACGCGCGGCGGGCGGCACGAACAGAACCGCCGAGCCGCGCGGTGAAGCGAGCGCTAGCTGAAGCTCTTCACGGCGGCGCCTTCGTCGCCGTGGATTTCAAAGACCGTGTAGAGCTTGGTCACGGTCAGCAAATCGTTGACCTTGTCGGTCAGAGCGGCCAGCTTCAGCTGCCCGCCGCTGTTCTTGACGGTGGTGTAGCTGGAGACCAGCTCGCCCAGGCCGGAGCTGTCGATGTAGCCCACCTGGCCCAGATTGAGGACAATCTTCCGCTTGCCCTGGTCCAGAAGCTCGCGGAGCGTCTGGCGCAGCTGGGCGCTGGCATCGCCCAGCGTCAACCGCCCGTTGAGGTCGACCACCGTAACCTCTCCTGTCTCTCGCCTGCTGATTTTCAGACTCACGACTGTTTCTCCTTTTGCGAATTCGAACCTGTGCTCCCCTTGTTGTTGGAGGAAATCATCTTGGTGATCGTCACCGTCGCGCCGCCGTTTCCACTGGACTTCACCTGCAATTCATCGGCAAAGCACCGTACCAGGAAAAGTCCCCGCCCCGAGGTTCGGAGCAGGTTCTCATCCTGCCGCGGGTCGGGTACCCGGGTCAAGTCAAAGCCTCTCCCTTGGTCATGAATCTCCACCACCAGGCGGTCCCCCAGGATCGAAAACCCCAGCCCGATGGCTTTGCCGGAATCGCCGCGGTTGCCGTGCTCGAGGGCATTGATCAGGATCTCCCGCACGGCCATGCTGAGCTTGTACTGCTCGTCTTCGTCAAAGCCGGCCGCCCCCGCCATGCCCCGGGCCAACTCCTCGCCCAGGTCAACGGATTCAATCCGGCTCTCCAGTGTCACCTGGACGCGGCGCGGCTCTGCGCTCATTGGCCCCGTGCCATTCCTGTGAATCCCCTCCTTCGGCAGAACTCAAGTCTACACGGGCGCGGCGGCGTTCGTCAATCGCGCCTTATTTGTACACCACACCGTCTTTGATGATGTGCGACAAGTGGCGCAGCGCTTCCATCGAGCGCAGCGGATCGCCGTCGACCACAATGATGTCGGCCAGCTTGCCGGGCGCGAGCGTCCCCAGGTCGTCCCGCTTCAGCAGCCGCGCCGGCCAGAACGTCGCGGCGCGAATCGCGTCCATCGGCGAGACACCCACCCGCACAAAGGTGTCCAGCTCCCGCCAGGTGGAATCGAAGTGGAAGTTCATCGGAATGCCGGAATCGGTGCCGGTGATGAGCGTGACGCCGGTCGAGCGCATCTGCTGGAACTTGGCGGCCAGCGTCGGCACGCGGCGGCGCACGGCGACGAAGTACGCCATGCGCTCGGGATGGTCGAGGGAGCGGCGCACATCCTCGTAAATATCCGGCGGCAGGTCGGCCTTCAGCCGCGGGTCATCAAGCCGCTCGGGAAATTCGTCCACGGTGTAGGGATAGAGATACAGCCCTTCGATGGTCGGGCACCAGTAGAGCGTGGCGTTGCGCTCACGCACCAGCGCCAGCACGTCTTCCGGGTAGCCGGGCTGCGTGGCGAGGCCGGTGTGCTCGATAGAGTCCACGCCCGCCTGCGCCGCACGACGAATTTCCTCGGCGCGATGCGCGTGCGCCACCACGTGCTTCCCCGCAGCGTGCGCCGTCTCGACGATGGCCTTCAACTCCTCAAGCGTCATCTGATCCTGGTCAATCACCTTGATGAGGTCGGCGCCGGCGTCAATCAGTTTCTGCGTCTTGGCGTGCGCGTCCTCGGCTCCGTGCACTTCCCAACGGAATTCGGCCTCGACGGGGCGCACCGTCTTCTGCAGGAACGGCCCGCTGGCGAAGACACGCGGGCCCGGGATTTCGCCGCGGCTGATGCGGTCGCGCACGGCCAGGATGTCGTCGAGCGGCGCGCCCACATCGCGCACCGTAGTCACGCCCGCCAGCAGGAGCTGCTTCGCGGCGATGGGCATGATGACGTCGCGGAACCTGCTGCGGTAGGTTGCGTCCCAGTGGTCGTAGTCCGAGTGGCCCAGCAGCATCAGGTGAACGTGCATGTCCATCAGTCCGGGCAGCACGGTTTGACCTTCGGTGAAGATCACGCGCGCCCCGGCGGGAACGGCAATCTCACCCTGGCGACCCACGGCTTCGATGCGGTTGCCGCGCACTACGACGACTGAGTTCTCCA
Organism: Acidobacteriota bacterium; assembly: GCA_045402975.1. Lineage (GTDB taxonomy): Bacteria > Acidobacteriota > Terriglobia > Acidiferrales > 2-02-FULL-67-57 > JACPRL01. The sequence continues at coordinate 1,326 of JAXIPK010000056.1, read as the reverse complement.
GCGGCGGCCCGCCGTAGCCATCAATCAGCCGCCCGCCTACCAATGCAAGAACAGTTTCGGCCTTTGCTTTCTGGACCGGCTGGGCGCTGAGGGACAGCGCGCTGAGCAGTACAAAAGCGGCCAGAACGCTAAGCTGATTGCCGCGTCGCATGGACCTCTCCCGGGAAGGAATCTGGAAAGCAGGCGGATTCTACCACTCGCGGGCAAGCCCGCAAGTGTCAACTGCGGATTAGCGGGATTGGGCGGCCTGAAGCTCTTCGTCCAGGACGATGAAGAAGCGCTCTGGCGGCAGATACCCGCCCAGCGGGCGGCCGTTGATGAAGAAGCCCGGCGTGGCTTCGAGTCCTAGCCGGCGTGCCTCTTCGAAATCCCGCGCCACCGCGTCGTGCGTGGCCTGCTCTTCCATGCAGCGGTTGAGCGCCGCCTCGTTCAGCCCGACCTTGTCGCCCCGCGCCAGGATGCCCCCGCGGCCCTGTTTGACCTGCGCGTTCTCCTCGAAAAACTTGGTGTGCAGGGCCCAGAACTTCTCCTCGCTCTGGCGCTGCGCGCAGACGGCCGCGTGCGCGGCGAGGCCGGAAGCCTCGCTCAAGATGGGATAGTGCTTGATGACCAGGCGCACCTTGCTGCCGTAGCGCTCCACCATCGGCTTCTCCACGTTCTCAAAGAACGCGTGGCAATAGCCGCAGGTGTAATCGAGGTACTCCACCACAGTGAGCGGGGCCTCGGCCGGCCCCAGCGCTGGCGCGCCTTCGAGCTGAATCTGCTCCCGGAAAGTTCGATAGGGGTCGGCGAGGTCGTACTCGCGCCGGGATTCGCCCTCATCCATCACCAGGCGCTTGCCGTTGCGGCTGACGTAGAACGCCAGCGGATACCGGCGAATTCCCTGCACCGCGTCGAATTGCGCCAGATAGTACTCCGGCTCTTTGGGGTCCCGCCGGGCCGCCTTGAAGTCCAGGCGAACATCGGGACGCAAACGGAGGAGTTGTCGCAGCGTCTTGTCGTGGGTGCGCGCCCAGGTGGCGTCCACCGGGCCGGAGGACTGGCGCGCCGCCCAGATGAGACCGCTCGCCAGACCCAGCAACAGGAGAAGACTTCCAATCCGAGTCATCATCAAAGTCAGTTTAGCACGATTCCAGCACGGCTCCGAGGGCGGGGCGATTGCCGCCGGCCTGACCGGCGTATAATCGCAGCGCTGGCAACGTCTCTACCGAGAGGTCCAACCATGGCATGCGACGCTTCCCTGTTGGCTGGAATTCATTTCTTCGATCTTCTGAACGAGGACGACCGCAAGGCGCTGGCCAACGTCATTGATTCCGTCAGCTTGAA